>CAMLFF010000005.1 GCA_946479185.1 uncultured Sphingobium sp. | reverse complement strand
CAGTGAAAGCCCAAGGGCCAGCGCGGTGATCACGCTCAGGGCGAGGAATGCCGCGCCCGGTGAGACGAGCGAATAGAGATTGGCTGCGGCAAGCGTCGCAGCATAGAGACTGCCGACGCCAGCGCCCGCCAGTGCCTGAGCAACGCGATCATCCTGCACGACGCCCGCTTTACGACGCGCAACCTCTGCGCCCCCGATAAGACCCGCGCCAAAGAAAAGGCCGAGGACGACGCGCACGGCAGGCGACAAGAGGCCTGCATCGATCGAATATTTGACGAACAGGACGGCCGCGACGACCAGCGTGATCCCACCAGCCCAGATGGGCAATTTGCGGCCGAACAAATCCTCGAAACCTGAAGAGGAGCGCGCCGGGGCGGCGGGTGGCAAGTCAGCGGGTGCCTCGTCTGCGGCAGCCTCGACAAAGACCGGCTCGGAGCGCCGTTCTTCTTCCATTTGCGGCAAAGGCTCTGGCTCTGGCTCTGCAACGATTGGTGCGTTGTCCGGCTCAGCAGGGACATGGGCGGGTGATATCTCAAGCGCTGCCGCTATTGGCTGGGACGGTTCCGCAACACGATCATCAATGACGATCGCCGACCGACGCGGCGCGGGCTCATCCACCGGAACCTCAGTGTCGAATCGCTCCTCAAGTCGCGTCAGCCGCTTGCGCAAATCGAGCACAACCGCGCCCAATATGATCGTCACCAACAACAAGAAACCGGTCATGTTTCACCCATCGCATCGATTGTGTCGCGCTGCCTATCGCAGAATTGAACGCTGTGCAATTTATTTATTAGACAGCGTTCAATTGCACGGATATGGAGCTTTTCTGAATAGGGAATTGGCCATGGCAGACTTTCTCAAAAAACTCGTGCGGGATCTCGAAGCACCAATCGAGGCACGGGGATTCGGCACGGGCTGGTTCTCCGGTTTCTTCGCATTGCTGCTTGCGATCGCTGGCCTTTGCGTGGTGGCGGCGATGCGCTGGCCAGACCTTTTCGCGACGCCGCAACTTGCGCCGGTGCTCGGGTCTTCCGCGTTCCGCCTTGTCGTGCACGGCATCCTCCTCAGCGCTTATGCCCTTGCGTTGCTCAGCCTGCTCCTGCGCCCGCGAAAAGCGCTTGGTGTTGCGGCGCTCGTCATCGCATTGGCGGCGACCATCCTGGGCGGCGCGGCAGTCCAGGCCCGCGAGACGCATGATTGGGGGATCTTTTTCGGTGTCGACTTCTTCGCTGTGAACATGGTCGCAGCCGGCATCATGTTCGCGCCGCTGGAGCGCTTCGTGCCCCATCGCGGCGAGCAACGCCTGTTCCGCCCCGAGTGGCGCGAAGACCTGTTCTACTATCTGGTGAGCTCCATGCTCGTGCAGCTCATCACCTTCCTGACGCTGGCGCCATCAAGCTATCTGAACGCGCATGGCGGGCTCATGGGCTTGCGCGCGACGATCGCCGCCCTGCCCTGGCTGATCCAGTTCGTCCTCGCCATGTTCCTCACCGACCTTGCGCAATATTGGTTCCATCGCCTGTTTCACCGCATTCCCTTTTTGTGGGGATTTCACGCCGTCCATCATTCAGCGCGTTCGATGGATTGGCTCGCGGGCGGTCGCATGCACTTCATCGAGATCGTGCTGTTGCGTGGCGTCACCTCCCTCCCCCTGCTGACCTTGGGTTTTCTGCCCTCCGTCATGCAGGCCTATGTGGGGCTGGTTTACGTCTACTCCTCGCTCGTTCACGCCAATATCCGCGGTAATTTCGATCTGCTCGGCCGCTTCATCGTGGTGCCGCGCTTCCACCATTGGCATCATGCGCTGGAGGCTGAAGGCATCGACAAGAATTTCGCCATCCACTTCCCCTGGCTCGATCGCTTGTTCGGCACACATTATTTTCCCAGCGGACAATGGCCAAAAAACTATGGCGTGCCCGAGGCAGTGCCTCGCGGCTACTTCGCGCAGATGCGCTATCCGTTCGTGCGAAGGTCCCAGTGACATGGGCAGGCGCGCGGATCATGGCCGGGAAGAGCTGGAAGAGCTGATCCTCTCAGCCGGGCATCAGCTCATGGCTGAGAGTGGCTATAGCCGGTTTTCAGCGCGAGAAGTCGCCAAGCGCATCGGCTATTCGGTTGGCACGGTGATGAATGTCTTCGGCAATGTCGATCTGCTCGTGATGGCCATCAACAGCCGAACCTTCCACTTGTGGGCCAGTTGGCTGGAGGCGCGGCTGGACCGTGCGGCTGGCCAGGAACGGATAAGCGTGCTCGTGAGTGGCTATTTCGAATTCGCCTCCAGCCACCGCAATTTATGGACAGCGATTTACGAGCACCGGCCGCCAGAAAACATCCCCATGACGGAAGCTCTGTTCGCTGCCCGTGTCGCGCTGATCGACGTCATTGCGCGCGAAGTCGCGGCTGTTCTGCCGACCAAAACATCAAATGAAGCAACGAGGATCACGCGATCCCTTATCGCAACGGTGCATGGCCATTGCGCCTTTGCACTGGGCGGCACTTTCGCGCTGATGGGTGAAAGCAATCCGCTCGAACTTGCTCTGGCGCGCGTGATGGAAACACTGGATGCCAATGGCGCGAACGCGCGCTGATGATGACTGTTGCCTTGGAGAGATCATCCTGCTTGCGAACCAATGTTCCACACGGCAAGACTCGTCGCAATGAATTTGCCGGGAGAGGCCTGATGGGTGCAATGAGATTAGCGTTGGCGGCGGGGGTGCTATTCGCACCTGCTTCAGGCATCGCACAGCAACCATCCTCGCTCGCGCCCCAAGGCGCGACGGCCCAGGGCGATGTCGCCATCACCATCTACAATAATGATCTCGCACTCGTGCAGGATGTGCGGCAACTATCCCTGCCACAAGGCCGCTCGCGACAGGAATTTCCTGATGTGTCCGCACAAATCCGGCCGGAGACGGTAACGCTTTCGGGTGATGGCTTTGGCATTGTCGAACAGAATTTCGACTATGATCTGCTTTCCCCTTCCGCCTTGATGGAGAAGGCCGTCGGTCAGCAGATCACCTTGCTGCGAACCAATCCCGCAACCGGCACAGAAACACGAGAGCGCGCGACCGTGCTCGCAGCCAATGGCGGCGTCGTGCTGAAAATCGGCGAGCGGATTGAAGTGCTGCGTGACGATGGCCTGCCCGTGCGCGTCATCTTCGATAAAATTCCGCCCAATCTGCGTGCGCGTCCTACTCTAAGCGTCACGCTTGAAGCCGAGCGTGGCGGGGCGCGACCGTTGACGCTTAGCTACCTCACGCCCGGCATCGGCTGGAAATCCGATTATGTTGCATTGTTCGACGAAGCAGCCGGGAAGATGGATGTTCAGGGGTGGATAACGCTTAGCAACAACACGGGCACGACCTTTTCCAATACCCGTGCGCTGCTGGTGGCCGGTGACGTTGCGCAAGTGCAGCAGGGCGGCGGCTTCCGTCAGCGCCAGATGCCCTCGCCGCGGGGCAACAGGCCGGGGACCGAAAGCGGCAATGGCGAGCAGATGGGCGACTTTCACGTCTACCCAATCGAGGGCCGCACCACGATTGCCAATGCCCAAACCAAGCAGGTAAGTTTCCTCGATGTCGCGGGCGTGGCCGCGCGCAAGGGCTATGAGTTTCGCAACCCATGGCTCGGCAATGAAACAGAAGCGCAGAGCGCTGCCTCAATCCTCAAATTCTCGAACGCGCGCGCAGCGGGAATCGGCGCGGCCCTGCCCGCTGGCACCGTGCGGGTTTATATGCGCGATACGCGTGGCCAAGCGCAGTTTATCGGCGAGAGCAGCATCCCACATACGCCGGGCGGCTCATCGCTGGCCTTGCGCACGGGCGATGCCTTTGACGTGAAGGTTCAACCTGTGATGGCGCAGCGCGACAGCATTACGCTTGATGAATGGGAGCGCTCAGCCCGCTGGCGCGTGGTCACGACGCAAGGTGGCGAGCAGACGGTTTCCGAGGGCTATGCCGAAAAGCCCAAAACCTATTACCGCACGCAGATGCGCTACATCGTCACCAATGCGCGTGCCGTTCCGGTCACGGTCGATGTGGTGCAGGCAGGGTTGAACCAGTGGTGGGGATGGCGTGACATTCGCGTGCCGCAGGAAAGCATCACCGGCGTGCAGGACAGTGCCGACACGCGCCGTTGGGAGGTGGCCGTGCCTGCCAATGGCAAGACTGAACTGACTGTCACCTTTCTGACCCCCTGGTAAGCCGCCGTGCGTTGGCTCTCACTTTCCCTTGTCTTGCTGGGGTCCGCTGCCGCAGCGACGCCACCGGTGATTTCGTCTGCCGGTCCGGACAAGGTGGCGGTGACCATGTACCGCGATCCGGATCGTGGCCAGGGCGATATTGCTTCGGATAATCCAACTGCCTTCGCACTGATTGCCGAAACGCGCACGATCACGCTGCCGCCGGGCGTCGTGACGGTGCGTTTCGAAGGGGTTGCAGGCGGCATCGTACCACAATCGGCAATCCTGTTCGGCACCGATCCGCGCGAGCGCAATCGGGACGCTGCGCTGCTTTCGCAAAAGGGTCTGGTCGATGCTTATACGGGACAGCAGGTAACGTTGCGGCGCTTCGATGCTGCGACCGGCAAAACGGTGGAAGAGCGCGCAACCATCCGCTCGGCAGCAGACCGCATGATCATCACGACGTCGCGCGGCGCAGAGGCGGTCTATTGCACCGGCCTCGCACAGACGCTCCTCTATCCCGGGGCACCTGCAAATTTGTCGGCCAAGCCCGTGCTGAGCATGACAACCAAGGACCAGCCGGGCGGACAGGTGACCATCACGCTAGCCTATATCGCGACCGGGTTCGATTGGGACGCGACCTATATCGGCACGCTGCAGCCAGACGGCAAGGAATTGGCGCTGTTCGCATGGATGACCATGGCAAGCGGCGATGAGACCAGCTTTGTGGATGCGACAGCGTCTGCTGTCGCCGGACGCGTTAACCGATCAAAGAGCACGCAGGTTTATCGTCGGCCGCCTCAAGATGAAGAAGATTGGCTCGACACATGGTCGCAATGTTGGCCGGATGGCAGAACCAGCGAAGGCGGGACGTTTGTACAACCGCCGCCAACAGCTCCACCGCCAATGATAGCATCGCCCTCTACGGCGCCCCTCATGCTTTCTCTGGAGAATGCACGCTTCGCCCCAATCGCAGTCAAAGCGCAGGCCGAGGGCCTTGGCGACCTCAAGCTCTATCGCATCCCAGTGCCGGTGACCGTCGCAGCCCGATCGCAAAAGCAGGTTGCGTTTCTGGCCGACCATCTCGTGAAGGGCGAATTGATTTACCGCTCGAGCATCTCATCCGGCGCGCCGCAAGACCCGCAAATGCTCTTCCGTTTCCAGAATGGGAAGAAGGACGGCCTGGGTGATCCGCTGCCAGCCGGAAAAGTCATCCTCTATCAGGATGGCGCTTTTGGACGGCAACTCATCGGCCAAACGACCATGTCCGACAAAGCCGCTGAGGAAGAAGTCGAGATGGTCTTCGGCGATGCGCAGAACATCGCAATCGAGACACGCGAAAGCACGCTCAAGGTTGGGCAGCGCTATGACGTCACCGTTCGCAATGCCAATCCCACCCCGGCCATCTTCGAGCTGGAGTTGGTGAACCAGCCCGATCTGACCTTCAGCCGCCTCCCCAGCCGCGCCATTTCAAAGCCCGGCAAGCGCATCTGGCGCTTCACCATGCCGCCCAACAGCGAACGTAACCTAAGCTACGAGACACGCGACAGCACGCCCTAGCCAATCGCTTGCGCCCAAAGCACCATGCGCAGCGGCCCATGTTGGGTGGCATCGAACGGATAGCAGGTCACCAAGCCCAATGTGGGCCGAGCATAGGAGCGGGACAGTGCAAACTGGTCCCATCGCACGATCTGCTTACCGGTTACACGGTAAGTGACGCGACGACCGGCGACGGGATCCAGCGTGATGATATCGCCTATTTTGGCTTGTTTGATGAACGCAAAGTGCGTGTCGCGATGCGCGGCGAGCATCGTCACATTGCTGACTCCGCCAGTGGCCAGCTTGGTCGGCCCAAACGCCATTGCCTGCCCGGAGCCGCCAGAGAGAATGACTTCCCTTACGCCAAGACGCGCAAGGCCGATGCGCGCGACCGGCATGGTATCAGCCCAGCCCCAAGGCTTCACGGGGCGCCCGCTCGCCACGCTCTGATCGAACGCACGCTCCAACAGAATCTGCGCAAGTTGTGCCTTGGCGGGGATGTAAGCGCCACGGGCAATCCACATGAGGCCGATCGCGCATAGGGCAAGCCAGGCGAACTGGATCAGGGCGCGCCCGGAAGCGCGCCCCTTTCCTGTCATGATCGAGAGCGCGCTCATGCCCGAGCGCTCCGACGGGTTGCGGCAAGGCCGATCAGACCGATCGCCAGCAACGCGGCACCCTGCAAGATCCAGCTCATGAAGCCCGTCGCCGTTTGCGGCAGTTCGAGCGCTTCGGCCTGCTCGGCGGATTGCGTGTCGGGCTGGGACTGACGGTCGGCACTATTGCCGCCAAACAGCGTGTCGAAATCCCAACCGGCGGGGAGCAGCAACGGCAACTCTTCACGGGTCAGCTTTGCGCCAGCTGGTCGGCTCGGCGTTTCATCGACTGCAACCAGACTGGTTTGCGGCGTGACCAGCGCATAGCTGAGGCCCAATTGTGCGATGGCCTCATCGGCTGTCGCATCATCGACCGTGCCCGACCAACGCGAGGCTTCGACATCGGCAATGCGTCGGCTGGCCCAGCTCTTCGCCACGGCATCACTGTCGATGGCTGACGCAAGGTCAACGCTCTGCGACCAGAGCTTGTCACCGATCATGCCGCTCACGGTCAGCATGCCGGAGAGAGACGTGCCGCGTCCAAGCAGCACCAGTGGTTCGCCCGCGTAGAGATCAGGCAGACGGTTCGGCGTCAGGTCGAGCGCGGGGCCATCCACGCTCACCTTGAGATCGCGCACCATCGGCGCCTTGAGCCGGTCGAGCAATGCGGTCATCTTGGCCGCCACTTCACCGCCCGTGCCGATATTGGTGTAGGTTCCCCGACCCGCTTCAGCCATGCGACGCATCAGGAAATTGTTGGGCGCCGAGCCGATGCCGACCATGCATAGGCGACTGCGGCCACCCTTGGCGGCGATCGCGGCCATCATGTCCTTCTCGTTGGAAAGGTCGCCATCGGTAAGGAAGATGATCTGGCGCACGGACTTGGCGTCGGTGGGGCGGTGATCGATCAGCGCGGCTTCCAATGCGGGCAGCATCTCTGTGCCGCCACTGGCTTCCAGCCCGTTGGTGAAGCGTTCGGCGAGCGCAATCTGATCGGGCGTGGCTGGCACGCTCTGCTCGAAAAGCTGCGTCATCGTATCGTCGAAGCGGATGACATTGAAGCTATCCTGCGGGCGCAGTGTGCCCAGCGCATAGAGCAGGCTCTCCTTGGCAGCGGCCATCGACTGGCCGCCCATCGAGCCGCTATTGTCGATGACAAACAGCATTTCGCGGGGAAGCACAGGGCCTGCGCGCTCCTGCGATGGCGGCGTGATCGATGCCATGAGGTAAGACTGGCCATCCAGCACCTGCCGGAACAGGCCGATGGTCGGATCGGCACTGGCCGAGCGCCAGCGCAACTCGAAATCGCGATCCGCGGGCACCTGACCGTCGGCAAGGCGGATGGTGCGCACCTGCGAACCTGCTGGTTCGATCGCGATGCGATGATAGGGGCTGATGAGGTTGGCAGGCACGAACCCCGGCGCGAGATTGACCGTGATCGACACAGGATTGAGATCCTTGCCTAGGGCAGGATCGGCAAGCGGCGCGGTGACATGCGCGGCATCGGCTGCATTATGGGCGGGCACATAGCGCGGGCCGACCACGAGCGGCAGGCGCAGGGCAAACTCGCCACCAAGCTGACGCACCGGCATCTGATATTCAATCGCGATCAGCACGGTTTCATGCGGGCCGATATTGGCGATGCTGTTGCGGAACATGTTGGGGCGCTCCGCTTCGACGAGACCGGCTTTTTGCCCATTGTCCCGCGCCTTCTCGTAAATCTCGCGGGCTTCGGCGCGGCGCTTGATCCGGCCGATAATCACGCGTTGGCCGACGACCATCTTTAGGCTGTCGACCGCGCCGTCATCTGGCAGCGGGTAGAGATAGGTGGCTTCCATCCACCGATCGCTGCTGTTGCGGAAGGCCTGCGTGACGCGGACACGGGCCGTCTGCCCGCTCACCGTCACATTCATGTCAGTGCCGAGCCGGATCGCGGGCATCGCTTGCGAGGCGCCTTTCCCGCTCAGCATCAGCGTGCCGCTGCCGATGGCATCTGGTTCGTCTGCGGGCTCGGATGCAATGAGCCGGCTGGCAAAGAGCGAGCCCATGACGATGGCGATCAAAAGGAGAAGCCCAATGATGAGCCTCTGGCGGGACCGGCGAGGGTATGGCGATATGGGCATGATGCAACTCCATCATTTGTGGAGCCCTCCCGTTAAGGGCCGCCCATGCCGCACAGCCACGGGCAATGGCTGTCAATGTCCGGCAGCGTGTCCGACCCTGTCCGTAAAACCAGTTTAGCCTTGACGGATTTTACGGTTTTGTGCGCAATTGTCCGCACATTGTTCAGGAGCCTGCATGTCCGACCCCGCATTGGTTCAAGAGAAGGACGGCGATGCGATCGCGGTGCGCCTGCGTGAAGAATTGGCGCGGCGTCGCATCTCGCGTCAGGCGCTCGCGGATATGGCGAAAATCAGCCTGTCGACACTGGAGAAGGCGCTTACCGGCAATCGCCACTTCACACTGGCGACCGTGATCCGCCTCGAAGAAGCCTTGGGTACGCCGCTGCGTGAAACAGCTTCGCCGGTCACGCCCCCCTCGCCCGGCATCGCGCCCGAACATATGGGGTCATATGGACGCGCCGCAGTCCGCTGGATCGAAGGTGATTATGTAACGCTGCGTCCGAGCTTCGATACGCCTGGCGCGATCTACGCCTATCGGACCAGCATTGTCTGGGACGACGCCCTAGGCCATTTGAGCTTTGCGGAATCACAGCGTGTTGATGGCGCCTTTGCGCAAAAGGGCCATGTCGCCATGCCCAACCTCTCCGGTCACACCTATCTCGTCACCAGCGAATCCGGGCAGCACCGCATGATCATATTGGGCCGCGCGACGCGTGAAGGGCAGATGTTCGGCCTGCTGACAACGCTCCAGGTCGGTGCCGGGTCGCAGCTTGTCCCGGTCGCCTGCCCAATTGCATTCGTGCCGCAAAGTCAGATGGCCCTATCCGATCTTGGGCTGATGCCTGCCGATCATCCCGAGCATCAGATGTGCCGCCTGATCCTCGACCGCGCCTTGCAGGACGATTTCTGCCGTTTGCGGAGCTAGTTCGGCACAAGGGAGGGCTGACATCGCAAACATAGCAGACATGCAAGTTGGAGATTAGTTTCCCCAAGCCGGTCATCCGTTCACATAAGGTTGTCTGCGATGTTGTTCAGGGCAAGGCGGGCGCCGCGCATGTCCAAATCAGGTGGTTTGAACAACATCTGCTGCGCAGCGGACAGTCACCCGCACCGTCGTGCCGCCAATGGTGTTCTTGTAGAAGCTCAATGCGCTGCCGAAGCGCGTCAGCAGCCGATGGGCTGTCGGGATACCGAGTCCGAACCCCGGCGTATCGCGCGCCCGCGCTTCATCGGCGCGGAAGAATGGGTCTAGCACCGCCGTGAAATGCTGCTCGGCAATGCCCGGTCCGTCATCGTCAATCTCGATGAGCCAGTCCTCGTCCGATGAGCGGACCACGACGCTCAGTTTCGTTCCATATTGCACGGCGTTGTCGAAGAGCGGTTTGAGCGCGCGTTCCAGTGGCTCCCGGTGCGTCCGCACAATCGCATTTGGTGGCGCTTTCAATGCCGCTTGTGCGCCATATTGCTCCAGCAATCCCGCGACCAATGCCGTGAGGTCAAAGGAGGACACGTCGCTCTCCAGATGCTCAGCCTGCAGGAAAGCCTGCAGCGACATGATCATCGCTTCCATCTCGGCTGCGCTACTTTGGACAATGCGGCTGATCTCCGTGTCAGACACGAAATCGGCGGCGAGTTTCAAGCGACTGATCGGCGTGCGCAGATCATGGCTGATCGCTGCAAATGATTTGGACTGATTATTTTCGAGATCTGAAATGCGCACCTGCATCTCGTTGAACGACCGGAAAAGCCCGCGAATATCGGAGGGGCCGCGCTCTTCCAGTGGTGCGGGACGATCGCTCACCAGCCCGGCCGTAGCCTGCGACAGGCGGTTGAGTGGCGTAACCAGGAGATGGAGACCGTAAAGGCCGAAAGCGACACACAGTAAGGTGATCGCCAGCGTGACCGCGACCGCCCGCAACACGATTGGCCAGCCAGACGAAATATCGCGCGAGCGAAAATTCAGCCAACTGCCGTCGATCAAAGCCATGGCGCCCGCCAGATCCTGCCGCCCCGCCGTGCCAGGCACGATGCCGAGCTTAATGTCACGCGCCGCAAGACCCGGCTCCCACGCGACGATATGCTCGCGTATCCGCGTCACGGCATTCTCGTCATCCGACCGGGTGACGCTCGGCTGCCTGTCAATTCGCACATCGAGATATTGGCTCGACATCGTCCGCGCGGTGAGGCCGGGATCGAGCCGATGGATGCGATCGCTCACGACCAGCAGTTCCGCCACGCGCCGCGCATGGTCCTGATGGAGGGCGTTCCGGTCGATCGCCTCGTAGAAAAGGATACTCGCCGTCACTTGCACCAGCGCAACCAACAGAAAAAGCCCCATCGCATAGGCGATCAACCGCTGCGATTGCAGAGGGCGAAGACCTGCGGATGACCCAGGCTGCGCAGACATCTCATTTCTCTCCAACGTCCTGATCTTATCGTTCTTCGCCTTCGACCGGCGCGTCACTCCCGAACCATGGCCAAGTGCGGACCTTCACGTCTGCGCCGGAGCCCCTGCCCCTGCTATACTAGCGGATCGAAACGGCGGGAAACGGCCTTACCTTAGCTCTACATTGTTGCACCCTATCGCCAATAAAGAAGACATTCGACGGCGAAGTGCTCCGGCTCAAACCAGTCGTCCGTTCAATTGCGCCTTAGAGTGCCTATCCGGCGCCCTAAATGAATGGTGCAAAATTGAGCTATATCAACGTTAAAAAACAAAAAAATGCTGTAAGCGTGACACCATAGCCCTATGCCAATGCGCATATGATTTGAACCAGCGGATTATTTAAGTGTCGAGCAACGAGGATGAGAGACTGGAGGATATTGCCACGTTGGCGTGCGAGACTGCACGTCAGGATGCCGTTTCCATCGACGCTTCATTCCGAGAACTGGCTGACCAATCACCAGTGATGATGTGGGTCACCGACCCCGATGGTCGTTGCGTTTATCTCAACCGGCCCTGGTACGATTTTACCGGCCAGACATTCGCCGAGGCCGAAGGTTATGGGTGGCTTGATGCTGCGCATCCCGATGACCGTGCCGAAGCAGAGCGAACTTTCCTGGCGGCCAATGCCGCTCATTCGGCTTTCCGTTTGGAATATCGCCTCCGCGCACATGATGGATCCTATCGCTGGGCGATCGACGCAGCCTCTCCAAGGTTCGCTTCCGACGGCTCTTTCTTGGGTTATGATGGCTCAGTCCTCGATATTGAAGATCGTCGTCAGACCGAGCAGGCGCTTACACGGAGCGAGGCAAGGTATCGCACCTTGTTCGAAACGATCGAGAGCGGGTTTTGCGTTGTGGAGGTTCGACTGTCCGAAGCGGACAAGCAGAACGACTATCGCGTCGTGGAAGCAAACCCAGCATTTTATGAGCAAACCGGATTTCCAAAATCCATCTTCAATCAGTGGCTCCGCGAGGCCGCGCCTGCTTTGGAAGAGCATTGGTATCAGGTGTACGAACGCGTCGTCCTCACTGGTCAGCCCGAACGTTTCGAAGAAGAATCTGCGACCTTGGGGCGTCATTTCGATGTATTCGCCTTTCGCCTTGGAGAGGCTCAGGATCGGCGCGTTGCGATCATGTTCAACGACATATCTGCCCGTCGTAATGCGGAGCTGACTGTTAAGCGGCTGAACGATCGCTTGGAAAATGAAGTCGCACGGCGCACAGCCGAGAGAGATCGTATGTGGGAGATGTCTCCCGATCTCATGGTCGTGCTATCGCGTGACGGATATTATCGTCGCATCAATCCAGCCTGGAAGGCTGTGCTAGGCTATCAGGCTGAGGATGTGGTTGGTCACTTCGCGACTGATTTCACGCATCCCGACGACTTGGAAGCGACCCAAGCCGCGCTTGAGATCGCCCAAAGCGGTACGCTCCCAATTTACGAATATCGTTTTCGTCACAAGGACGGCAGTTATCGATGGATACAGTGGGTCGCGGTCCAGGGGGATGACGAGATTTTCGCAATCGGCCGGCATATCACGGCCGAAAAGGAGCAGTCCGAGGCTCTAATCAAAGCAGAAACCGCGCTGCGACAAAGTCAGAAGATGGAAGCTGTTGGTCAGCTGACGGGCGGCTTGGCGCATGATTTCAACAATCTGCTGGCAGGCATATCAGGCAGCCTGGAATTGATGCAGAGGCGCATCGCGGATGGACGTCCCGAAAAGGCCCAGGAATATCTTGCCGGTGCGCAGAGCGCCGTGGAGCGGGCGGCGGCGCTCACGCACCGCCTCCTCGCCTTCTCGCGTCGCCAAACACTTGCTCCCAAGCCGACCAATGTTGCGCGTCTGATAAGCGACATGGAGGATCTGATCCAGCGGACCGTTGGTCCTGCCATCGCGCTTGAGACTCTCTCGGCACCGGATCTCTGGTCCACGCTTGTTGACCAGAACCAGCTTGAAAACGCTCTTCTCAACCTCTGCATCAATGCCCGCGACGCAATGCCTGATGGCGGGAAGCTGAAAATCGAAGCTTCCAACCGTCACATGGATTTTGGGAGCGCAACTGCGTTCGACGTCCCGCCGGGAGACTATATCTGCCTTTCTATTTCAGACAGTGGGGTGGGGATGTCTCGGGACGTTAAAGACCATGTGTTCGAGCCCTTTTTCACGACAAAGCCAATCGGTGTTGGCACCGGCCTTGGACTCTCGATGGTCTTTGGTTTTGCAACGCAGTCCGGCGGACAAGTCAAAATTCATTCGGAGCTAGGCATGGGGACGACCATTAGCCTGCTCCTGCCGCGCCACGGCACTGCCGAGGCCGAAAAAGAAGCGTCGGCGCCGGAATTTGAGAAAGCGAGCGCGACAACCCAGCAAACTGTGCTGGTCGTTGATGATGAGCCACTTGTCAGAGCGTTGATTGTCGACGTCGTGGAAGAGCTTGGACATCTTGCGTTAGAAGCGTCGGACGGACCGGAAGCAATGGCTGTCTTAAGATCAGTGGACCATATCGATCTTTTGATCACGGACGTCGGATTGCCCAATGGCATGAACGGACGACAAATAGCTGAGGCAGCGCGAACGCGGCTGACCAGCTTACCAGTCCTGTTTGTGACGGGCTATGCGGACACGGCCGTGATGCAGCAAGGAAATCTCGAGCCGGGAATGGCCATTCTCACAAAGCCTTTCACAATGACTGCGATGGCGGAGTGCATTCACGATCTGATCAACAAAACCTAGTATCTTCCTGGGGACAGGCGACTAGCTAGCTTTCCACGCCGGTCATTTCATATTCCGCCACAGCCTTGGCCTGCACTCGTTCCGGATCGTTCGAAGTGCTTGAAAATACCAGAGGGAAAAACCAAAAGCGGGTGACGCCAGCGTATCTTTGGTTGGCCACCACAAGCGCCCACCGCATTCGCAAAAAAAGGAATGTGCAACACAGCACCTAAAACCCCAGCCGCGCATTCTGCATGCAGAAGGTCTTTAATGTGCTGATGCATAAGCGGTAAGGAACGGCGATGGGCGAGCCCAAGATGTTGGCCGGAACAGTTCTGGTGGTTGACGACCAAGCCATGATCCGCATGTTTGGTGCCGACATGATCGCCGAGGCAGGCTATGAAGTCATCGAAGCCACTAGCGCGGATGAGGCCCTTCGCATTCTCGAGAACGCTGAAGGCGTGAGCCTCTTATTCAGTGATATTGATATGCCCGGAAGCATGGATGGTCTGGCTTTGGCAGAAATTGTCAATAAACGCTGGCCAGATATTCGCCTGTTGCTGACATCAGGGCATCACAAAATTTCTGACGAAGACATGCCCGACCACGGTAAATTTCTCTCTAAGCCCTATAATAGCAGCGTCGTGTTAAAGACGATAAAGACGCTCCTGCCTGACAGCGACTAATGACCATTCAACATGCGGCATTAGATTGACGTGCGCAAGGAGTGCCCGTTTTCCTGCTGTAGCTCGCTCATGACAGCAGGGATGATTGGCAGGAGCTCGCGCGAGAGAAATCCTATCGTTCCCACGGACGCCGAGAGCTTCGCGCCGGCTGCGCCATGGGTGAAAACACCCCAGCCAGCCGCTGTCCAGGCATCCGCGCCTCTGGCCGCCGTGCCGCCTATAAGTCCTGCGAGAACATCACCAGAGCCGCCCGTGGCTAGCCCCACGCTGCCTCCTTCGAATTTCAGCATTTTCCCATCTGGAGAGGCTAGAACCGTGCGCGCGCTTTTCAGCACGACAACAGCGCCGAAGTCTCGCGCTACGTGCTGCGCTGCTGAGACTGGGTCATTGTCTATCTCGTGAATATCCTGCCCGGTGAGAAAGCTCATCTCACGGTGATGGGGTGTCATGATGACGCGCCCCTCATGAGCCGAGATTAGTTTTTGAAGCTCTTTGGCGAAGGTGAGTGCGGCAGCGTCCAGAATGATGGTCTGTTCGGGAACGGGTGTGCGCAACAACGCGGCCACCAATTCTGCCGTTTGATTACCAGCAGACATTCCTGGGCCGATGATCAGCGTATCGCATCGAGACAAACGCTCTTTCAGAAGTTCGGCAGCTTCAAACGCAATTTCTCCCTCCTCGTCAGCGGGCAACGCGATCATTGCCGCCTCCGGCACGAGAACCGCGAGCGCCATCGCAGCCGACCGCACAGTCGCCATCTGTAGCTTGCCAGCGCCCGCGCGTAACGCAGCCTCGCCAGTAAGGCGGAGAGCGCCTGGCACAAATTCTGCACCGCCGATGACCAGCACCCGACCCCGCGAGTCCTTGTCCCTTGCCTCGCTCACCTCAGGAAGAGGGTTCGCGCGAAGCCAGTCAAGATCCAGCTTCTCCATCATCCGCGTCTCCCCGCTATTGGATCGGGTGCGCTCGTGACGGGGGCGATGTGATTGCCTGCCGGTGCTGTCACATTGTAGCGCTCAAGGCTCAGTCCGCCATCCAAGCCCGCCTCGGGCGCGAAGCGATATTCCGTAATCGCGCAATTCGCGACATCGCCCTCTCGATCGATTTCTAATATCGCCGCTTCATCAAGACTTTCGATGATATAGCGCATGCACAGCACCACCACCTGATGCGTAAAAATGATCACGCGCTTGCCGCTATAATGCAGCGAGATGGTATCCAGCACCGACCTCAATCGCAAAATGACATCGCACCAGCTCTCACCACCTGGGGGCCGATGATAGAATTTGCCAAGCAAACGGCGAAACTCAGCCTGATCGGGGAAGACATTGGCCACGCCAGGCGTGGTAAGGCCATCCAAGATGCCGAATTCCTTTTCTCGCAGACGCTCATCGAAGCAGATCTTGCTGCTTGCATCAGCGCCACCCACGTCCCGAAAATGCTCTGCAGTCTGGAAAGCCCGCAAATAAGGGGAGGATAGGAGAACGTCCGGCCGATGATGTGGTGGCAATCTTGCAAACCACTCACCCAGCGCCCTTGCCTGCTCAACACCCAGATCGCTCAGCGGCACGTCCGCGTCTCGAGAATCCAGGGCGATCCTGTCTATTGCAGCGTCATGCGCCGCGTCGCGGGCTACATTCCCCGCACTCTGCCCGTGCCGCACAATGATGAGTTGTTCTGGCCAGTTCAACGCCACCTCCACCTAAAGCGGCTGAACGATCATTTTGGTGCTTCGATCCCGTAAAGGTGAGGATCGGTTGAGTGGCTCTACGGCGATGTCGTCAGGGGGCCGCCTGCTATGCGCTGATCGTGGCAGTCCGCGTTGATATCGTAAACGAGTGAGGAACCAATGGACCAGTTGTGAAATATTATCCTAGGTCATTTTGATGGTGAGTTGAAAACGCGATGATCCGGCGAGAAATGCGGGCGCATTTGGAAGATCGACGCCGCCATTTTCAATGGCTGGCAGACGGTGCGGATACGCCGGAATGGCAGTCCATTTTCCTGACCTACGTTGAATTCTATGATGACATCATTGCGACGGTATCAGCAAGGTCGGCTACATCGTCTAAACGAACGCTCCGTCAGGGCCAAACGAACGACTTTGCCAGTCGGAGTTTCGCGGCGATATCGAGCGGATTTGCCCGCCAGTGATTTCCACATTTCTGATCTGGCTAACGCTGGCAACGCGAATAGGTGACCAACCCTTCCCATTGGATAAGTCCGGCCCCGCGCTGTCATTCGGCAGCCCCTCCATCCTGCAAGTCTCTTTCGCAATTGTTCTTGTTGATCTTGATTAATTGACGTTCTTCAAACGGAACAAACGCAGCGAAACAGCGTAAAGCCTGCACAATGTCTGTTCGCACCCACAATTATACCGCGCTGGATGAAGCGCTCTCGATCCGATTGCTCTGACCCGATAGCATGCCGATGAACCAACCAGACCTTTTCAGCCGGTCGCCATGCGGGCTTTCATTTTGGAACGAAGGGATCACTGCGGCCCAAGAGGCGAGCTTGATCGAGCACATAGATGCCGAGCCACTTGAACCGTTTCGGTTTCAAGGCTGGACAGGAAAGCGCGAGACGCACTCCTTCGGATGGCATTATGATTTTGACCGCGGCGGGTTCGGAGAGACCGACCCTGTTCCGCATTGGCTGCAACCGATCCGGAACACCCTCGCAAAACTCTCCGGGATAGTAGCAGAAGATTTAGTACAGGTTTTGTTGACCCGCTACGAGGCGGGCGCAGGGATTGGCTGGCACCGGGACAGATCGGTATTCAATGAAGTCGTGGGACTCTCGCTTGGCAGTGAAGCACCGCTGCGCTTCAGACGCAGAGCTGGATCGAGTTTTGAGCGCCGCACCATGTCTTTAGCGCCTCGCTCGGTGTACCTGCTCTCAGGCGAAGCGCGCAATATTTGGGAGCATAGCATTCCTCCCGTAAAGGAGCCGCGCTGGTCGATCACGTTCCGCACCTTATCGGGGAAGCAAAGCGCGAAACGTAACATCGCTCATGCATCAGACCATGATTGATTGTGTGATCATTGGCGGCGGTCCAGCCGGACTGACAGCAGCCATATATCTTGCCCGTTTCCACCTTTCGGTTCTGGTGGTCGACAGAGGTGACGGTCGGGCTCTTTCCATTCCTCGTTCCCATAATCATGCCGGTTTCCCCGAGGGCATCGCCGGAGCGCACCTTATCGCCCTCATGACCGAACAAGCGCGCAAATATGGAGCGCGGATCGTTCAAGGCGAGGTTACGCGACTGCACCTCTCGTCTGAGGGAAACCTCACCTGCGAGTGGGACGGCAAATCCTACACCGCAAGCACAGTTCTGCTCGCAACCGGTGTCGTTAATCGCCGTCCCATGATCGACAATGCGACGCATGATAAGGGCCTCTTAAGGGGGCTGATCCGCTACTGCCCCGTGTGTGATGGTTATGAAGTCACGGACCAGACTGTCGCGGTCGTGGGTTCAGAACGTCATGGCGTTGAAGAAGCGATTTTCCTTCGGAGCTTCACCCGGCACATCACACTCATTTGCCCCCATGGCGAGCACCGGCTTTCCGAAGATTTGCGCGAACGTTGTGAATCGGCTGGCATTGAGGTGATGAATGGCCCCATTCATGCATTCACCCTGCTGGACGATAAAATTGCCCTGGATCTGCCTGGCAGGCAGCTGCGTTTCGATACCTTGTACCCCGCGTTGGGATCAGACATTCAGTCTGAACTGGCCGTCAGCTTAGGCGCTGATGTTTCGGAAGAAGGTCAGTTGAAGGTTGACCTCCAACAACGCACATCCATTCGTGGCCTCTATGCCGCAGGCGACGTCGTGTTGGGGCTGGACCAGATCAGCCACGCGATGGGCGAAGGCGGAGTGGCAGCCACCGCAATCCGCAATGACTTGGCGCAGCTTGACCTTCTGCTTCGCTAACGGCTTTCGATCAACAGGCCGCCTCAGCGCGCCGACGTCTATCCCGAAGGCGTGTTTAGAAAGATCATGCCCGCCCAACTTGCGCACGCCCTAGGCGGAAGCCGTCATCCTTCAACCCACTCGGATTGCTCGCGCCTGAGCGATCAATCCTCAGCCAGCATGACCCCGGCGCGCAGCACAGTGTGCGACAGAACCCCCTCATGCCCAAGCTCAAAGCCAACACCTGACTGCTTGACCCCGCCAAATGGCAGGGAGAGGTCGAGGATGTTGTGGGTGTTGATCCACACCGTGCCAGCCTTCAGCCGCTCGAAATAGCGGTTGGCGGTCGCCAGTCCCTGGGTCCAGATGCTTGCGCCGAGGCCAAACGACGTATCATTGGCAAGGCGTAGCGCCTCCTCGTCATCCTTGAACGGGAAGGCGCACAGCACCGGGCCGAAGATTTCCTGCTGCACCGTCGGATGACCATGATCCAGCCCAGTGATGATCGCGGGGGTGAAATAGCTCCCCTCCCCTTCAACGATCTCGCCACCGATCACATCCGCTCCGGAGTTCCGTGCCCGATCGACATGCTCTGCGACCCGCGCGCGGTGGGTCATGCCGACCAGCGGTCCCATCATGGATGTGGTATCCAGACCCGGCCCGAGGCGGATCGAGGCGGCGATCTCCGCTACGCCCGCGACGACCTTGTCGAAATGCTTTTCATGGATCAACGCACGGGAGCCAGCGCAGCAGTTCTGACCGGAATTGCCGTAGATCGCCCAGGCTGCGCCGGGGATCGCCTTCTCCAGATCGGCATCCTCGGCAATGATCAGCGGGGATTTGCCACCGAGTTCGAGATTATAATGCTTGAAATTGCGGGCGGCCTGCTCCGCAATCATCTGGCCGACGCGGGTGGAGCCGGTGAAATTGATCTTGTCGACGCCGGGATGCTCGACCAGCGCCTTGCCTGTCACATCGCCCGTGCCGGTGATGACATTGACGACGCCCGGGGGAACGCCCGCTTCGTCGCACAGCTCGGCGAGGCGGAGCGCGGTGAGAGAGGTCAGTTCAGAGGGTTTGAGAACGATGGTGCAGCCAGTTGCAAGCACCGGCGCCAGCTTCCAGACCGCCTGGCACAGCGGTACGTTCCACGGCGTGATCGCGGCGACAACACCAACTGGAAAGCGCCGCGTGAAGCCATTGAAGCGCATGTTCGGCAGGTAGGGGACGGAAAGATCCATCGTCTCGCCGTGGAGCTTGGTCGCCCAGCCCGCCATGTAACGCAGGGTATGAACCGAGAGATCGACATCGAAGAGGCGCGTATTGGCGATCAGCTTGCCGCTGTTCACTGTCTCAATTTCCGCCAGCGACTGCGCTTCAGCCCGGATCAGCTCAGCCAGACGCAGCATGATCTCCTCGCGCTGGTGCCCCCGCATCCGCGCCCATGCCGGATCTTCGAGCGCGCGCCGCGCCGCTGCGACCGCCGCATCGACATCGGCCGCGCTGGCCTGTGCGATGCGGCCTACCTCGCGCCCGCTGCTTGGGTCGATGACCGGCAGCGTCTCATCACCCTGCGCAGCGCGCCAATCGCCGCCGATGAAGAGACCCTTTTTGCCAGCGATGAAGGCGGCGGCCTTGGCGGTCAGCTGGGAAAGATCGTTGCCGGTCGTCATGAGAATATCTCCTGAAATATCTGAAATTAGCCCGCGACCTGGCTCAATCCGATGCGTGCAAAAATGGCGGGATGGCGGCGACGCAGGATGAGCGCCTGCACCATCCCCGCAGCGGCGATCACGGCGAGCAGGATAGGGAGTTGGTTGATCAACTTGGAATCGGTGCCGGTCAGCAGCGGATAGTTGGCGACCGAGAGGATCATCCCCACCAGCAACATCGCTCCACCCATAAACGGAAAGATCGACACCAGCCCAAAACGGCCCAAGCGCTTCTTCAAAAAGAGCGGGATCGCAAAGGCAGTGATGGTCAGCAGAGCCATCAGGCCCACCGAGCCGAAGCCGGTCAAGGCGGTGGTGAGCGACAGCAATGGATCGAGCCCGGCCAGCGCGAACAGCGAGATCACGACGGCGAGCACCAGAATGATCGGTAAACCGGCATTGAAGGGCGCACCGTTCACGCTGCGGGTGCGCGCAAGTCGGGCGGGCAGCGCGCCATCGCGGGCAAGCGCGAAGACATAGCGGGCGCTGTTGTTGAACAACCCCAGCACTGCGGCGAACGCGCTGCTGATCACCAGCATCTCCAGGACGACCTCGCCCTGCGGCCCAAGATAGCGGCGCGCCAGCCCGAAGACGAACTGCCCCGGATCCTCGGCAGCAGCGCCCCGCACATCGGGCGCGCTTGCGACGATGAAGGCATAGGCTGTGAAGACGTAGAATATACAGATCACCGCAATCGCCGCATAAGTCGCACGCGGGATGCTGACCTTTGGATTGCGCGCCTCTTCCTGATAGATCGCCGTCGCCTCGAACCCGATCACCGAGTTAAAGGCGTAGATCGCGCTGATGCCAAGCCCCGGACCCAGCACCACCGATGGCGCAAAAATCTCCCTCGGCGATCCCAAGCCGTCCGCCATCAGAATGGCGACATCGAGCACAAGAATGGCGATGACCTCCGCGCCCAGCGCGATCGCCAGCAGCTTGGCCGTAAAATCGATGCGGAAATAGGACAGCAGCCCCAGAACGCCGATCACCGCCAGCGCGCTCACACCCCAATGCACAAAGTCCAACCCTAGCGACTGCAGCAGATTGGTGACGAAATAGGATAATGCCCCGAGCGTCGCGCAGCACAGCGCCACATAGGAGACCAGCGCGACATAGGACCCCGCCAGACCCGCCACCCTGCCAAATGTCTGCGAGATGATCGCGTAGAAGGCTCCGGCGTTGCGAATGAACGGCAGCAGGCGGACATAGCCGATGGCGAAGAAGGTAATCGCCAGCCCAGAGAGCACATAGGTGCCAGCGACACCCGTCGCATTGCCCAGCGCAAAAGCGATCGGCATCGTGGCGACCACAATCGCCATAGGCGCCGCAACGGCCAGAACCATGAAGGTGATGTCGACGCTGCCCAATACGCCCTGCGAAAGCTTGTCGGCAGCGGGATCGGGCGAAGCGTTGATCTGGTTGTTCAAATTGCGATGCTCCAGCATGCGGATCGAGGCAGGAAAGCGCGTAAGGCGAACCGCCTTCCCCCCCTGCATCGCTGTTCGTCACAACAAGCTCAATCCCGATCTGCTGCAAATATGTTGCTGGGGACGCAACATCAGCCCAAGGTCTCGGCATTGACGCCGTGACAGATCGAGCATCATATCGGTCGATGATCCGTCCACCGCGAGGAGTGAATGCCCCAATGAGCAATGGCCAGGACAGCGCCGACGTCGTCAGCCGTTTCTTCGACGCCTTCAACGCCGGAGACATTGATGCGTCCTTCGCAACGCTATCGCCGGATATCGAGTGGACCTATTATGGCCCAAGGGACAAGATTCCCTTTGCCGGCACCTTTCATGGTCATGCCGGCGTGAAGGACTTCTTCGCGCGCGCCGAGAAGAGCATCCAGATCAAGGAAATGACGCCTTTGTCGCTCGTCGGCATCGGCAATGAGGTTTATGGACGGGGCATCGAGCACAGCATGTCTCTCGCCACCGGTCGGGATTATCGGGTGCAATGGACCCACGTCTATCAGGTGCAGGATGGACTGATGACACGCTTCGAGGAATTCATCGACACGGCCACCGTGGCGGATTGCCTGAACGGATGATGCCCATGTCTTCCTTGCTCGGAGCTTTTGGCTCATGACTGACACGAACCTCGTCGAAGAGCGGGTCATCGCGAAATGCCGCGAGTTCGAGACGCGCTTTCGCAAGCGCCAGATCGCAACGATGGTGCGCGAATTCTACCTGCCTGACGCGGTGATGGAAGGCCGCGACATGCCCGCTCAGGTTGGTCATGAAGCCATCACGCGGATCTTCATGCAAGCACGCGAAAGCTGCAGTTCGATCTCGATCGAGGCGGAACCGATCAGGGTCATCGGTCAGGTAGCCTTCGGCAACATCACCAATCACAACGTTCTGATCAACGGCTCGGTGGAAATCCACCGGGTGCTGATGATCTGGGAAGAGCAGGATGGCGACTGGTTCGTAGCCCGCGACTTCTTCTTCGCCGAGCCTGACCTGATGCTGAGCGAGCTCGACGTGCTCCCCCGCACTGATCGGCGGCGGCTTTCCAAAGGCCGCAAGCTCCAAGGCGCGGTGGAAGACTAATGCCAGGTATCAGCCGCCGTAGCTATGAAATCAGCGTTCAGGATCACCGGCTGCAATATCTGTCTCTGTCAGCGCGGCATGGCTCCATGCGTGCCGCTGCCGATTATCTGGGCGTCGCAGCCTCCTCGATCAGCCGACAGATCAAGCTGCTTGAGCGCGCGCTCAGCATCGATCTGGTTGAGAAGGCGTCGTACAAGGTCCAATTGACCGAAGCGGGTCAGCTGCTGATCGAATATTATGAGCGCCGCGTCATCGAGCATCAGGAATTGCTCGCGCGGCTGGCGGAGTTGCGCAGCACGCGGACATCGACCATTCGCATCGTGGTGGCCCAGGGCCTGCTGGCATTGCGCTTCCTCAAGGCCTTCGCGGCGGTCTCGTCCAAATTTCCCGATATCAACATCGAGATGAAGGCCGCTGACGGGGAAGAAGCCGAGCGGCTGCTCCTCAACGATGGCGCGCAACTGGGCCTGTTGTTCGATACGGAGCAGGATGTCCGGCTGAAGCTGCTCGCAACCAGCCGTCAGCCTTTGTCACTCTTCATGTCCGAAAAACATGCTCTTGCCCGCGAGAAAGCGATCTGGCCGGTGCAGATTTCAGGCGAGCGGCTCGTTCTACCAGATGCCGGATCGCGCCTGCTTGAGATCATCCACTCGGTGTTCACCGAGCGCGGACTGCCGCTGAACATCGTGCTGAAATCGCCCTCCATCCAGGTCATTCTAGATAGCGTTGCGCAGGGTATGGGCGTAACGATGCTACCGCGCATCCTGGGTCAGCCGCTGACCGCTGCCTCCGGAATTGTCGAGCGACCGATCCTGAGCGACGAGCTCTCGGACATCCGGCTTCATCTTGTGAGCCGCGCCGGCAAGCGCATGACGCCTGCAGGTCTGGCGCTGCAAAACGCCCTCGTGCGCGAAATGCATCGCCTCGATGAGGAACAGCTTGCCGCGGCTGGCGACTGACACGTCCCGCATCGTCCGCCCCATGGATCGGCGGCGCAGGTTCACATTTCTGCAACGTTGCGGATCGCGCAACAAGAGCGAGTAGCCGGGCCGTTGTGATCCCGGGCCGCTTCGGCGAACTTTAAAAAAACAAAAAGCAGCGTGGAACCAACCAAAATTTCAAGGGGAATACCTATGCCACACGCCCATCCTATCAAGAGCAGCCTGCTCGCTGGCGCGTCGATCCTGTTGGCCGTTCTGGCGAGCCAGGCCCATGCGCAGACCGCAGCGGATATGCCTTCAAGCGCAACCGCAGCCGATGACAATGCTGGCGGTCTGGAAGAGATCGTCGTCACCGCGCAAAAGCGCAATCAGAGCATCCAGCAGGTCGGCATCGCAATCACTGCCGTGACGCCCGAGCAGATCGCCAACCGCAACATTTCGAGCAGCGCGGATCTCGCTGGCAAGGTTGTCGGTCTGGAAAGCTACTCTCCCTATGGCCCCGGCACGTCGTCAAACGTCGTCATTCGCGGCATCGGCCTCAACGATTTCGGCGAAGGCCATGAGGCGCCCGTCACCTCCTATGTCGACGAGTTCTACATCGTCGCCGTTCCTGCGGTGGACTTTGCGCTGTTCGATCTCGATCGTGTCGAAGTATTGCGCGGGCCACAGGGCACGCTCTTTGGTCGCAACTCGACTGGCGGCCTGATCAATTACATCACCAAAAAGCCAAGCCAGACGCCTGAGGGCTATGTGGCGGCGAGCTTTGGCCGCTTCAACGACCTCAAGCTGGAAGCGGCCGCAACCGCACCGCTCACAGACACGCTCTCGATGCGCGTATCGGGCACGTCGCGCCACAGCGATGGCTTCCAGACGACCCTGAACCCCGCTCTCGAGCGCGGTGGCCAGGCGGGATCGGATGCTGCCCGCCTGCAGCTGCGCTATGAAGGCGATGATGGCTGGGATATTCTGCTCAAGGGCGAATATGGCCGCACCAACACCACACATGCTTATTATGAGAGCAAGACAGGGTTCGTCGATGCTAACGGCCTCGTTGTCGCCGACCCCACGGTCGTTGACGCTGCGGGCTATGCCGAGCGCAACACCGGCGCCGCGAACAAGAATGTCGTCAACGTCAATGATGCCGCGTTCCTGCGCTCAACCGGCTATTCCGGTCTGCTGCGCATCGAGAAGAAGTTCGGCGATACGACGTTCACCAGCATCACCGGCTATCAATCCTATGAGCGCGAGATGCAGGAGGACAGCGATGGCACGCCAAATCCACTCGTCCTGGCCAGCTTCCCCTATCAGGGCCAGCAGGCAACGCAGGAGTTGCGCCTCTATCATGATGGCGGCGCGACCCGCTGGACTGCCGGTCTCTATGGCCTGCATGCTGTCGGCAAGGATCAACCAACCGGCGTCTTCAATATCCCGCTCGATGGACCAACCGCCGTCAACCCGGCAACGGGCCTGTACAACGGCACTTACTTCCCGGTCAGCCTCAATGCCGACTGGCACCTGCGCACCAATTCGGGTGCCATCTTTGGCCAGCTGGAGCAGGATTTCGGCGCGTTCACCGCGATCGGCGGCATCCGCGTTACCCGTGACAGCAAAACCTTTGCCGATGCCGACAATGCGGCATTGCGCAATTGCGGTGGCGGCGCCGTTGGCGACTGCTTCCTGATCGGCGATGGCGGCACCGGCACCGCTGCGCCCTTCCGCTTGAAGTATAAGGCTACTTTGTGGTCGGGTAAGATCGAGCTCGATTATAAGCCAGACAATAACAACCTCATCTATGCCAGCATCTCGCGCGGCACGAAGGCTGGCGGCTTCAACAACGGCTTCTATCCGACCGGCGTTTCGCTCGCCCGGATTCCTTATGGCGACGAAACACTGATCTCCTACGAAATCGGTCAGAAGTCGACGCTGTTCGACCGCAAGCTGCGTATCAACACATCAGCCTTCTATTATGATTATCAGGACTTCCAGGCCTTCAATTATGTCGGTCTCGCTGGCCTGATCAGCAATCAGGACGCCAGTGCCTATGGTGTCGAAACGGACATTGAAGCGGCGGTTACGCCTGAACTGCGTCTCTATGTCGCAGCGGCCTATCTGCACACCAACATCAAGGACGTGGCGAAGATCACGCCGAGCGGCACCAATGTCGTTGCAGATCGCCCGATGGCCTTCGCCCCCAAGTGGAGCGGCAGCGGTGGTGCGACCTACACGGTGGACCTGCCAAACGACCGGAGCCTGGCGTTTGACTGGAACTTTGAGGCGCGCACGTCGCGTTTCTCGGGCAACTTCGGTGATACCGGCACGGAGCTGGAGGGCTATTTCAAGCACAACGCCTCGATCACCTTCGAAGCGAATGACCGTTGGCAGTTGCGCGGCTTTGTCGACAATATCGGCAACCGGCTGAACACCACGTATGGCGGCCCCTCCTTCGCGTCGCTGGGCCTCATTCAGGTCCGTTACGCCATGCCACGCACCTATGGCGCTGCCCTGCGCTATCGCTGGTAATCTCTCTATACGAGGACAGCAGTCATGACCCCGCCCGCCGCCTCTACCGCCTATGTCAATGGCCGCATCTATACTGTCGATGCGCGCCGCCCATGGGTGGAAGCGATCCTTGTACAGGATGGGAGGATCGCGGATATCGGCGCCTCAGCCGATATGCTGGCGGCGGCGGGCGGGGACTGCGACATCGTGGATCTGGCGGGCAGGATGGTGATGCCCGGCATCCACGATGCACATGGCCACATCCTGCTCGCGGGATTGAAGCATCGTTATGAATGCCGTCTGCCCGTTGATGCGCTTGGGCAGGATTATGGCGACGCGCTGTGCGATTGCATCGCCTGCTCGCGCGGCAAGCTCAGCGGCTGGGTGATCGGGGGCGATTTCAACCCGACGCTCTCCGCCCCCGGCGACGTCGATCGGAAATATCTCGACGAGAAATTCCCCGACACGCCCGTCTATCTGCATGATTATTCGCTCCATCACGGCCTCGCCAATTCCAAAGCACTTGAGCTGGCCGGGATCACGGCAGACACGCCCGATCCGTTCGGTGGCCGCATCGTGCGGCGCGCCGGGTCGAACGAGCCGACGGGCGAGCTGGTCGAGCGCGCAACATGGCAATTGTTCAATGCAATGCCCAGCCCCGAACCGGACGTCCATCAAGCCGCTCTGCGTTGGGCGCTGGAAACCGCCAGCCGTTTCGGCGTCACCGGCATCCAGGAAGCGTCTGCGAGCCGACCCGAGCTGGAAATGCTCCAGAAGATCGACCAGGAGCAGGGCCTCACCTTGCGCGTTTACGCCCACATCCCTTGGCGCGAGGAGCATTTTGGCCACGCCACGTCCGAGGCGCTTGAGCGGCTGATCGAGGAACGCAAGCGCTTCTCCAGCGAGCGGTTGAGCACCGATTTTGTGAAGGTGTTCATGGATGGCTCGCCACTCGGGCCGCACTTCACCGATGCCCAGCTCGATCCGGTGACCGGGCAACCCCAGCCCGGCAAACTGCTCCATTCACGCGAGGACCTCGCGGCGGCGTTGATCGCATGGGACAAAGCGGGCATCACCGCCAAAATCCATTGCACCGGCGATGCTGCCGTGCAGCTCGTCCTTCAGGCGATGGGCGACATGCGCGCCGCCAGCCATGAAGGGACGATCCAGGAAATCAGCCATTGCTGTTTCGTTCAGCCCGATGACCTCGCCTCCTTCGCCGCGCTCAACGTCACAGCGGAAATGTCTCCGCCGATCTGGTTCGGTGACATGCCCGAGCTCGCCCCCTTCCGAGAGCGCGGCTATCCGTTCGGCACGCTCGCCAGAATGGGCGCCCGCGTGACCGTGGGCACAGACTGGACCTTCCTTCCCGAGCCCAACCTGTTCCCGGCATTGCAGGGCTTGCTCCAGCATGGCGCTGAGTCCGTCGATCTCGCCACAGGCATCGAGATGCTGACCCTCTCCGGCGCACGCGCTGTTGGCGCGCAAGAAAAGGCGGGATCGATCACGCCGGGCAAGTCCGCCGACTTCATCATTCTCGATCGCGACCTGTTCGCTATCCCTGTGGATGACATCAGCGAAACCCGAGTGCTGACCACAGTGTTCGAAGGACGCATCATCCACGATGTCCGCTAAGGGCGCGCCTATCCCGATCATGCTGGTCACCGGCTTCCTTGGGGCCGGAAAGACCACGTTGATCGGCAGGATGCTCGACAATCCAGCTTTTGCGGGCAGTGCGCTTCTGGTCAATGAGGTGGGCGAGATTGGCATCGATCAGGATTTGCTGATGCGCGCCGGATCGCCTCCACCGCAATTGCTCGCCAATGGCTGCGTGTGCTGCGTGATGAATGACGATCTCGGCCTCGCCCTGCGCGACCTTGATCTGCACAGGCGAGAGGGATCGATTCCGCCCTTCACGCGCGTGATTGTTGAGACCACCGGCGTCGCCGATCCCGCCCCCATCCTCGCCCGCCTCATCGCGGACGGATGGATCCAGCAGAACTTTGTGCTGAGCGCGGTCATCACGCTGGTCGACGGGGTGCTCGGCGCAAAAACGCTGGAAACATATCCTGAAGCCGTCAGCCAAGTGGCGCATGCTGATGTTCTGCTCGTCAGCAAAGCTGATCTGACGACGCCGGACGCTCTGGACCATCTCCACATGCTCTTATCGGCAAGTGCGCCGCATGCGAAGCTGCTGATCGCCAATGGCCATGACATCGAAACGCTGCTGGAGCCGTCCCGCCTGCATGGTCTTCCGCCGATGCAGAACAGTGGCTCGCACGGCGATCATCATCACCACAAAGGTCTCGTCCAAACAACGTCTTGGCGGTTCGACGAGCGGCTTACATGGCCAGCGATTGCCCAGGCCCTTGATGCAATCATCACGCAGCATCGCGGTCGCCTGATGCGGATCAAGGGATTGTTGGCGCTCAGCGATAGCGATCGTCCGGTGGTGATCGATGCGGTTCAGGATATCTTCCATCCACCCCGCCTTCTGGATGGCTGGCCAAGCGCGGACCAGTCGAGCCGCATCGTGATGATCAGCCGCGATGGCGCCAGCGCGGAAGCCATGGCCGAGCTACAGCGCCTGCTTCACCTCGAACCGGCCGCGATCTGAACCCAATCAGTCGAAGCGGTCCAGCCGATAGGGTGCGGGGTCCACAATCGTCGCCTCGCCCATCGCCAGATCGGCGGCAAGCTGCCCAGCGCCCGGCCCGGTGCCAAAGCCATGGCCTGAGAAACCCGTCGCGAGCGTTAGGCCCGGCAATTTGGCGACCGGCGAAATAACCGGCAGCGAGTCCGGCGTCACATCGATCATGCCGGCCCATGTCTCGGCGATCACGGCATCGCGGAACACCGGCCAGGCCGCGGCAAGATTGCGCATCGCCTCGGCATTCAGCCCTTCATTCACCGGCGGATCGATCGTGCGCACATGCTCAAATGGCGATGCCCCATCGGCCGCCCAGC
>CAMLFF010000004.1 GCA_946479185.1 uncultured Sphingobium sp. | reverse complement strand
AGCCTTCGCGCCCGATGCCCGACAGCTTCACGCCGCCAAAGGGCGCATAAGGCGTGGAGATAAGGCCGGTGTTAATTCCGACCATACCGCTCTCAATGTCGCGGCTGGCTTTGGTGATCGTTTCCATGCTGGTGGAGCAGACATAGGATGCCAGGCCAAAGGGCGTGGCATTGGCGAGGCGGATTGCTTCGTCATAGCTGTCGAAACGGATCAGCCCGGCGAGCGGCCCGAAGGTTTCCTCCTGCGTGAGCAACGCATCGGCAGCGACATTGGTGAGCAGCGAAGGCGGCGCCATGCGCCCCTCGCCCTTGCTACCGACGAGCAAGGTCGCCCCACCAGCCAGCGCATCGTCGATATGCTGATTGACCTTGGCTACCGCCTTTTCATCGATGAGCGCGCCAATGTCCGTATCCGCCTCCAGCCCGTCGCCCAGCTTCATGGCGCCAATGCGCTTGGCGAAGCTTTCCACAAAGGCGTCATAGATGCCGGTCTGCACATAGATGCGATTGGCGGCGATGCAGCTTTGCCCACAGTTGCGGAACTTGGCGACCATCGCGGCATCGACCGCCGTGGCGAGATCGGCATCATCGAAGATCAGCAGAGGGGCATTGCCGCCCAGCTCCAGCGAGAGGCGTTTAATGGTCGGGGCCGATTGCGCCATCAACCGCACGCCCACTTCCGTCGAGCCGGTGAAGCTGATCTTGCGCACGACGGACGAGGCCGTAACGAGATCGCCAATCATGCCCGCGCTGCCGGTGACCACACTGAACACGCCCGGCGGCACGCCCGCTTCCTCGACAAGCTGCGCAAAGGCCAGCGCCGTAAGCGGCGTCTGGCTGGCAGGTTTGGCGACCATCGTGCAGCCAGCCGCCAGCGCGGGCGCGAATTTGCGCGTCAGCATCGCCAGCGGGAAATTCCAGGGCGTGATCGCGACGCAGACACCGATTGGCTCCTTCTCCGCGTAGAGCTTGCGCCCTTCCACAGGCGCGGGGATGATCTCACCCAGCGCGCGTTGGCCCTCCTCGGCATACACCTCAATGAAGCCCGCGCCATAATCGACCTCACCAAGCGACTCCTTGATCGGCTTGCCATTTTCCAGCGTGATGAGCCGGGCGAGATCCTCGCGATGAAGATTGATAAGATCGAGCAATTTGCGCAAAATCTTGCCTCGCTCGCGAGCAGGCGTGCGCGCCCATGCGGGAAAAGCGCGCTCGGCAGCCGCAATCGCGCTCTCGATCTGCGCCGCCTCAAGCGAGGGAATGCTGCTGATGATACCGCCCGTGAAGGGATCGGTCACATCGACCTTTTCGCCGCCCGGCGCATCCACCCATTTGCCATCGATATAGGCCGATGCGCGCAGCAGGGGCTTGTAAGTGATGATGGCATTGCGCTGGCTCTGGTCCACGGGAAGCTCCGGTCAAATGGGGGATCACGCCAGCATGGGCCGACGCGCGCCGTGGAGCAAGGCCACGGATGCTCAGGCCTTAGCGGCTCGTCCTGCCCAAAGACTTGTCTGTCGCGGCAGTCTTTGCTGCGCGATCTGTCATGCGGATTTGCGCCGCCACTCGTAAAATGTTTTGACCTGCCTCGCCAGCCTGTGGCAAGCGGCTCGCGCACTGATGCGGGTGTAGCTCAATGGTAGAGCAGCAGCTTCCCAAGCTGACGACGGGGGTTCGATTCCCCTCACCCGCTCCAAAATTTTCGAACAACAGACGGACGATTACCGATCACCATAGATCGGCGGGGCGATGACGGGTGCGCGCCATCTAGGGCAGCACGCTGGGGGATGAAGAACGGATGAGCGGCACCGCCAAGCGATCGGCGATCTATTTCGTGCTGGTCACGATCTTCATCGACGCCATGTGCTACGGCCTCTCCGGGCCGGTCTTGCCGCGCCTGATCATGGACATTGGCAATGTGGATATCAGCCGCGCCATCGCCATTGCTGGCTGGATGACGCTATGCTTCGCCAGCTTCCAGTTCGTGATGGGGCCGGTGATCGGCAACCTGTCAGATCGTTTTGGCCGCCGCCCCATTCTGCTGATCGCGCTGGCGGGTCTCACCGCCAATTTCGTGCTGCTGGCCGTCGCGCACAGCCTGCCATTGCTGTTTCTGGGGCAGATCCTCGCCGGGGCGTTCGGCGGCACCATCGGCACCTGTCAGGCGGCGATTGCGGATATGACCGCCAAGGAAGACCGGGCGCATAATTTCAGCCTGATGGGCGCGGCGTTCGGCGTCGGCTTCATCGTCGGCCCGGCGCTCGGCGGATTGCTGGGCGAGCTTGGCCAGCGCATGCCCTTCATCGCGGCGGCTGGCCTTACAACCGGCAGCTTCATCTTCGGATGGTTCATGTTCCCGGATACATTGGCCAAAGAGCATCGCCGCGCCTTCGATTGGCGCCGCGCCAATCCGCTGGGCGCGCTTCAATCCATGCGCAAAATGCCCGGCATCGGCCCGATCCTGCTGGTGCTCATGCTCTGGTATGTCGCGACCGCTGTGTATCCGCTCACATGGCCCTATTTCGGCATTGCGCGCTTTAACTGGTCGAACGGCATGATCGGCTTGTCCCTTGTCATCGTCGGCATGCTTACCGCCATCAGTCAGACATTCCTGACCGGGAAAATTGTGCGCAGACATGGCGAACGCAAAGCCGCGATCATCGGCATGGCCGGTGGCATCGCGACCTTCCTCGCTTATGCCTTTGTGACGGAGACATGGATGGCCTTTGCGATCATGGTCGGCTTCATCCCGCAGTCGCTGACGGGGCCAGCGCTCACAGCGCTCCTGTCGAACCGCGCAGGCGCCGATGCGCAAGGCGAGGTTCAGGGCATGGCGGCCATGGCGCAGGGCATTGGCGGCGTGATTGCGCCGCTGCTCATCAACCCGACGATGGCCTATTTTACGTCGCCCGCAGCGCCCTTTCAGTTCGCGGGGGCGGGCTTCATTGTGGCGTCTATCTTTGCAGCGGCGGCGCTGGTGCAGCTCATCTCGCTGCCCCGGCCAAAGCCCGGAATCAATCGGCTCGACCCCGGCCTGACGGCGCATTGATGCGGGCGGCTTAAATGCCGCCCTGCGTCACCTCATGCCCCGCCGCGACCAATGCCGCAGTCAGCGCATCGGTGCAGGCATCCAGTCGCGCCTGATCGGTCGAGCGGATCACGAAATTGGCGCCCGTCTTCCCGTCCCGGAAGAAGGGATAGCTGCCAATCTGGCACCCTTCATGCGCTTTCTCGGTGGCGTAGAGCAGAGCGGCAATCTCGCTTTCCGGCGCGCGGCAGCCAATGGTGCGTGAGAGCAAGGGTGCGCCGCCCTCAAGTTTGCCCGTCAACTGCGCAAGCATCCCCGCCGTAATATGCGGCACCCCCGCCATGATGAAGACATTGCCGATGCGGATACCCGGCGCGCCAGAATAATCATTCGGGATCAAATCCGCGCCCTTGGGCACACGCGCCATGCGCAATCGCCCGTCATTCAGGCCACCGCGCGTCTCATAATAATCTTCAAGGATTGCGCGCGCTTCTGGATGCACAACCACATCGACGCCGAGGGCCGCCGCGATTGCGTCCACGGTGATGTCGTCATGCGTTGGGCCGATGCCGCCGGTGGTGAAGAGATAGTCATTGCGGGCGCGCAATATGTTGACTGCCTCGGCAATCGCCGCCTCATCATCCGCCACCACGCGCACTTCACGCAAGCGAATGCCCTGCACGTTCAGCCAAATGCCGATCTGCGCGACATTTTTGTCCTGCGTCCGCCCGGATAAAATCTCATCGCCAATCACGACGATGGCCGCGGTCCAGATGCGTTCTGTCATATATATTTGCCTTTGCCGCGCCTGATGCACTCGACCCAAATTTGGATACTCGCCACTTGGACCGCTAGCCCCTATATCGCAACCCATGACAAGCTATGTGACACCGACAGCGGACATCGTGAACGTCCGCACATCCGCCATCAAGCTGCACGGGCCGGAAGGCTTTGAAGGCATGCGCAAAGCCGGGCGGCTCGCCGCCGAAATTCTGGACGCAATCACGCCGATGGTGGTGCCGGGCACCCTCACCTCGCAGATCGATGATGTCGTGCGGCAGATGACGCTGGATGCAGGCGCCGTGCCCGCGACGCTTGGCTATCATGGCTACAGCTATAGCTGCTGCATCAGCCTCAACAATGTCATCTGCCATGGCATGCCGAGCGATAAGCCATTGCGTGAAGGCGATATTCTCAACATTGACGTGACACCGCTGGTGGATGGCTGGCATGGCGATACGAGCCGCATGTATCTGGTAGGCGACGTGCCAATCAAGGCGCGGCGACTGGTCGAGGTGACCTATGAATGCCTGATGCTCGGTATCGAGCAGGCCCGCCCCGGCAAATTTCTGGGCGATGTCGGCCATGCCATTCAGGCGCATGCCGAGCGCCACCGTTATGGCGTGGTGCGCGATTTCTGCGGGCATGGCCTTGGCCGCGTTTTCCATGATGCGCCGGAAGTCGTGCATGTAGGCCGCCCCGGCACCGGACCGGAGCTGCGGCCGGGCATGATCTTCACCATCGAGCCCATGATCAATGGCGGCAAGCCGGACGTGAAGATGCTGGATGATGGCTGGACGGCCGTCACGCGCGACCGCACGCTCTCGGCTCAATTCGAGCATAGTATCGGCATCACCGAAGATGGCTGCGAGATTTTCACATTGAGTCCCAAGGGCTTGCATCAGCCGCCTTATTGAGGCGCGAAGCAACCGGCAGCGATCGATTCGCATAAGCCATACTGCTTGTGCTGCACCCGCGAAATAGACTGCCTAAATATTAGGCAGACAGCTCCGAGAATGCCCGAAATCCGGGCAATATCGACATTCGCGATCAAGGCAGCCAATGCTTCTCTGGTGATTCGCGAGTCGGCGCTGTAGCCTCAGTTTCATACGCGGTCGTTCCAAGTCGAGCGGCGAGCGGATGATCAGTTGGTGAGGCGCTTCACAGGAGTGATCCTGCGGCGCTTCAGGCGAAACAAAGGGGTGAGTTGACATGAAAAAGGTCGAAGCAATCATCAAGCCGTTCAAGCTGGATGATGTGAAGGAAGCACTCCACGAGGTTGGCGTATCCGGCATCACCGTGACCGAAGCCAAGGGCTTTGGTCGCCAGAAGGGCCACACCGAGCTTTATCGCGGCGCAGAATATGTCGTCGATTTTCTGCCCAAGGTGAAGCTTGAGGTCGTCGTTGAAGACGGCATCGTCGATCGCGTTGTCGAGGCAATCTCGGGCGCCGCGCGCACCGGCCGCATTGGCGACGGCAAGATTTTCGTCATGGCCGTCGAGAAGGCCGTGCGCATCCGCACCGGCGAGCTGGACGAAGCCGCAATCTGATTTCTCCGTTACCGCAACATTCAAGACCAGAGAAAAGGTAATCCCACATGGCCACTACGCCCAAAGACATTCTCAAGATTATCGAAGAGAAGGAGATCGAGTGGGTCGATCTTCGCTTCACCGATCCCAAGGGCAAGTGGCACCACCTGACCATCTGCTCGGGCGTCATCGGCGAGGATGAGCTTGAGGAAGGCCTGATGTTCGACGGCAGCTCGATCGAGGGCTGGAAGGCCATCAACGAGTCCGACATGATCCTCAAGCCCGATCTGGACGCGAACTATATCGATCCGTTCAGCGCGACGCCGATGATGATCCTGTTCTGCAACATCGTCGAGCCTTCGAGCGGCGAACTCTATGGTCGCGATCCGCGCTCCACGGCTGTTCGCGCCGAGGCCTATGTGAAGGCAGCCGGTTTTGGCGACACCGTCTATGTGGGTCCTGAAGCTGAATTCTTCATGTTCGACGATGTGCGCTTTGGTTCGGACTACAGCCAGTCTTTCTACAAGATCGACGATATCGAGCTGCCAACCAACACCGGCCGCGAATATGAGGGCGGCAACATGGCTCACCGTCCCCGCGCCAAGGGCGGCTACTTCCCCGTCGCGCCGGTCGATCCCTGCACGGATATCCGCGCCGAGATGGTCACGACCATGCTCGAAATGGGCCTGCCCTGCGACAAGCACCACCATGAGGTGGCTGCGGCTCAGCATGAGCTTGGCCTCACCTTCGGCACGCTCGTGCAGACCGCAGATCGCATGCAGATCTACAAATATGTCGTGATGATGGTCGCTCAGGCCTATGGCAAGACGGCGACGTTCATGCCCAAGCCCATCGCGCAGGATAACGGCTCGGGCATGCACACCCACATCTCCATCTGGGACAAGGGCAATCCCCTGTTCGCCGGTAATGGCTATGCTGGCCTGTCCGACATGTGCCTTTACTTCATCGGTGGCGTCATCAAGCATGCCAAGGCGCTCAACGCCTTCACGAACCCATCGACCAACAGCTACAAGCGTCTGGTCCCTGGCTTCGAAGCGCCTGTGCTGCTCGCTTACTCCGCGCGCAACCGCTCCGCTTCCTGCCGTATTCCTTACGGTTCGGGCGCAAAGGCAAAGCGCGTCGAGTTCCGCTTCCCGGATGCGATGGCGAACCCTTACCTCTGCTACGCCGCTCTGCTTCTCGCTGGCCTCGATGGCATCGAGAACAAGATCCACCCCGGCGAGGCAATGGACAAGAACCTCTATGATCTGCCGCCAGAAGAGCTGAAGGAAGTGCCAACCGTTTGCGGTTCGCTTCGCGAGGCGCTTCTGAGCCTTGAGGCCGATCACGAGTTCCTGCTGAAGGGCGATGTGTTCTCCAAGGACCAGATCGACGCCTATATCGAACTGAAGTGGCCGGAAGTGTATCGCTGGGAAATGGCGCCCAGCCCGGTCGAATTCGACATGTATTACAGCGCCTGATCAGACAGGTCGCAATGCTGCAGGAAGGGCGTCCGGAGCAATCCGGGCGCCCTTTTGCTTGGGGTGAGGATTGAGAATTAGCGCAGGCATCGTGATATTGATCGCGCGGGCCGATCAGGAGCAGGACGCGCTCCTTTGCAGCGGAAACCCCTCCCAACTTCAACATTACCCCAGCAATTTCAACGTCACCCCAGCGAAGGCTGGGGTCTGCTGCAGTCGCAGAACCACCGCCGCTCGCGCCCGCAGCAAATGCCAGCCGCCGCTGGCGTGACGAGATTAGAGTGCTGTTGCCGAGCTTAGTCGTAGGGTGCGGAGCTACCGGAGCCGCACCCAATCCAAGCTCGCCCTGCCCTCAATAATCCTTGGAAATCCGCGCAGCCGCGCTCTGGCGGCCAATCGTCGACACCGTAGAGATCAACGCCAGCCAGCGCGTGATCTGATATTCCACGCTCGTCGCGCTATAGCCCTGCCCATCGGTGATCAGCTCCACATAGAGGTTCCGCCCGATATTCTTGCCCGCCGCGATGGAGGTTTTCTGCCCCGTCGTCGTGTCACCCGGCAAAATGCGCAGCCGCGAGAGGCCCGTCGCCCGGCGCACGGCGTTGATCGGGTCGAGCGCCCCGCCCTCACCCTGGAACGCCGCCACAGCCGATGCCAGCTGGATCGCCTCAGGCGCCGAGAGATTGGCGATGGAGGTGCCGAACAGGAGGCGCGAAAGCAGCTCATCCTGCGACATGGCCGGGATGCTGGAGAATGTGACTTCCGGTCGCAAACTGGAGCCTGTGACGGTGATGGTCGCGCTCAAATCCTCCACATCGGCCGACGCGCGGATATCCAGCAGCGGATTGACCGGCGAGGAACCCGTGAAAGTCAGCCGCCCCTCGTCCAGATCGAAACGTTTGCCCGCGAAATCATAAGTGCCGCGAATGAGCGTCGCCGTGCCCTTGAACGCAGGCGCGGTGACCAGCCCGGCTATGTCGAGATTGGCCGACCACTCGCTCTGCATCCCCAGCCCCTCGACGCGCAAATTGCGCGGCACTCGGGCCTTGATATCTAGCCGCCAAGGCGCCGCAGCACGGGGGCGGTCCACTTCTTCGCCGGAGCGGTTGATTTCCACTAGGCGCATCTGCGGAATCTCCGCCACAGAAGAGGCCCGCCCCAGCATGAACCGGCTGGCGACGACGTCCAGATCGCCCGAGATGACCCCGCCATTGCCGGAGGAGCTGATCTTCAGCGGCCCCGTCACCGTCGCGCCAACATCATCACGATCCAGCACGACGGCACGGTCGGCCTGCACCGCGATATCCATGCCGATGCCGCGCTCGGCGGAGAAATCGAAGCTCGCCGTGCCGGTGACTTTGCCGCTGCCCGTGCGTCCGCTCAGATCATTGATGGTCAGGCGCGATCCATTGAACACGCCATTAGCGCTCACATTGGTCAGCGCCATGCCCGTCACCGGGCTGGAGATGCGCGCGCCGCGTGCCGTCACCAGACCCTCAATCTGCGGATTGGAGAGCGTTCCACCCGCCGTTGCGCTCACACGCAGATCACCGCCAAGCGAGATGATCTCGACATTGGTGAGCCGCCACAGCGTGTCGCCATCGCCCGCATAGCGGAATTGCGCCTTGAGCGGGGCGTTGAATAGCCGTTCGCTCAGCGACCCACGACCAAGCGGCGTCACCAGCGCCTGCGCGCGCCCAACAACCGTGCCACCCTTCGCCACCACGGCGCGCCCGGCGAGGCGCTGGCTATCCAGCACGGCGTTGATGCCGATGTCGATGGGCGCGGAACTGAGCGCAAGCCCGGAGCGGGTGAGGCCACGGGCGCGCAGGTTCATCTTGCCCGTAGGCTCGCCACCGCGTGGCCAATCGAAGGAGACGCTGCCATCCACCGCGCCGCCAAGGCCAAGATCGCTATTGGCAAGATCGAAAAGCGCGAGCGGCATAGCCTGCAACTGCGCATCGATATGCGTGGCCGTCGCGCCGAGGAAGCCGCTCATCCGCAAGCCACCGCCCTGCATGCGCAAAGTCGCCGGAGCGAGCCGCCAGCCATCATCCTCGCGCGTCAGCACCGCCGTACGCTCCAGCTTGAACGAGCGCGTATCGACGGCGCCTTGCAGATCGATGCCAATGCGATTGGCCGCGATCGCCGCGCGCGCTTGCAGGCTGAATGGCTGCGCACTGCGCGTACTCATGGAGACGGTGGCCGAGCCCTCTCCATTCACCAGCTTGAGCGCGCCAGCAAAGCGTCCGATCCGAACGCGCCCAACACGCAAACCACGCGCCTGCGCATCGGCGTTGATCGTAACCGCGCCGGGCTTGAGCAGCGCCTCGCCCTTCACCGTGCCGCGATTGATGAGGATGGCGGGCGAGCCTGCAAAATTGGCGCCACTCAAATCCACATCGAAGCCGATGCGCTGCACGCCCTCGACCATCGAGAGGGCGATCTGGCCTTGCGCCGGCCCGGAGAGGTTGAGCGTGCCGAGCAAGCCGCCCTGCGTGGGCACAAGGTCGCCTCGCACGACGACATTGCTCACGCCCAGGTTCGTCACCGCAATCACTGCCTGCCCGCCGGGCGGCATCAGGATCGCGCCCAGCGCCTTGAACGGCCCGAGCATGGAGCCGCCCTCGACCGTCACATCATAGCCGGCGCTGTCTGGCACTAGCAGCGCGCGCACATTGGAGAGGCCAAGCGCCGGGAGCGGGCGAGCGAGGGTCACATCCACTTGCGGACGGCTTGGGGAGCCGGATAGCTTGAGCTCGACAGGGCCATAAGCGCGGTGCTCGCCCCGGCCCTGCACATTCAACTGCCCGCGTGTGTCGATCACACCGCCGCCGGTCAGGCTCAACGCAGGCGCAACCACGCGCAGATTGCGCAGGGCAACGCCCCCAGGCGCCAGCGCCACATCGCTGGTGAGCACCGGCAGCCCCTCGCCCAGCCCGAGCAGAAACTGATTATCGAGCCTGCGCATCGCGGCGCGGATCGTGCCGCCCAACTGGCTTTTCGCGCCAGCCGCACGCGAGAGGCGCAGCACGCCATCAAGATCCAGCCTGCCAAGGCCGGGCAGCTCCAGCCCATCGAACCCGGCGCGCAAATTGCCAAGATAGGCGCCGCTCGCCAGATCGGCCTGCCCCTGCAATTGCCCGTTGAAACCGCTTGCCCGCACCGCCGTCGGCGCGAGCCGCAGGGCATTGCCATCCCGCTGCAACACGCCATCAAACACGAAGTTGCGCAGGCGATTGTCGATGGCCTTCTGGCCGAGCGACAGAGATTGCGCCGTCAATCTTATGGGGAAGCGCCCGCGCTGCCCGACCGTCAGGCCCTCGCCCGCAAGCCGCAGATTTTGCAACTGAACGGCGCCGTGCTGCAACCGCGCGGATGTGAGCAAATAGCCGACCTGCGCATTTTTGAACGGGCCGGAAAGGCGCGCGCGCAATTGCACAGGCTGGCCTGAAAGCCCCCGCACCATGCGCCCCGGCTGCGCGATCCGCGCGTCCAGCCGCAGCTCGTCAAAGCGATTGCGCGCAAGGTCCACGCCGCCTGTGGCGCTGATCTGGCCCGCCGGCATCGCCAGCGATCCAGTGCCGGAGAGGATGCGCTGGTCAAAGCGCATATCCGTGCTGATCTGCGCACGATCCGCACCCAGCACCTTGAGCGGCGCGAGCGGGCCGAGCAGCGCCAGCGGCCCCTTGGCGCGATATCGCCCTTCTTCCACGGTCAGCGCGACATTGGCGGCAACGGCCCTGCCTTTCAGCACCGCCAGCCGCCCACGCCAGCGGGTCCAGTCGCCATCGCCATTCAGGCTCAGCGCAACCGCTTCATCCGATCCGAGGAAACCGACGACCACGCCATTGGCTGGCCCGACGACCACGGCATTGATATCGAACTTCTTGTCATCCGGGCGGCTATCCAGCTCCAGCCGTATCACGTCGGACGTGCGCGGCGCCGTTGCCAGTAGCGAGATGACCGCGCGGCCCGACCGGATATCCGCATCGCCCACCGCGCGCACGACATGCGGCGTGCCAAGCACCCCTGCGCCAAGGCCGAAGCGATCGATGCGCAACTCCGCGAGCCGGATATCGAAACCGGGCAGCAGGCTGTCGCGCGGCTCCAGCGAGGGCACGAGCTCCGGCATGCGCGACATATCGGCGGAGTGGACATGCAGCCGATCAATATCCAACCGGTTGGAAAGCCAGCCCATTGGATACCAGTTGAGGTCGGCCCGCGCGATCCGCCCAAACTGGCCCTTTTTGTCCAGAAATCGCACATCACGCAGGGTCACGGATTTGAGCAATCGCCCTTCGACTGAGCCGATGCGGATGCGAAGGCCCGAGCGTGGCTGCCAATTTTCCACTTGCCGGATGAAGAAGCGATGCCCGCTTTCGCTGTCGATCCAGCGAATGCCGCCCCAAATACCCACCAACAGCGCAACGAACAGCGCGATGATCGTGAGGCTGAGGCCAGAACGCCAACGAGCACGACGGCGCGGCCTGATCGCTCCACCTGCATCATCCGGCGCTGACGTGAGCTCCTCAGCCATCAAAAGGCCTGCCCCAGCGAGACATAAACGCCAACGCGCGAATCGCCCGGCTGCGGATTGATGGGCGTGCCCACATCGATGCGGATCGGCCCGAAATTGCTATAGTAGCGAAAGCCCAAACCAGCGCCGACGCGCAATTCGCTCAGCGTCGGCAAGGCTTGGGATGAAATGGTGCCAGCATCGATAAACGGCACGATGCCGAACTGGTTGGCGCCGCCAAAGCGGATGCGCGCCTCAAGCGCAAGCTCGCCGAGGCTGCGACCGCCTTCAGGATTATTGTTCAGATCGCGCGGTCCAATCGCCTGATAGCCATAGCCACGCACTGAACCGCCGCCACCCGCATAGAAGCGCCGCGTCGGGGCAATGCGGTCATGCTCGGCCCCCACGATCGTGCCGATGCGCACCCGCCCGGCAATGGTGATCCGCTCACTCACCGGGAGGTAAGCGCTGGCATCCATCTGCGCGCGCACATAACCGAATGCGCCGTTCTGCAGCGAGAGCTCGGGCGAGAGCCGCCCGCCCAGCCGGAAGCCTCTCGTCGGATCGAGCAGATCGTCGCTATCATCATAGGTCAGGCTCGTTGGCAGTGCCGCAATCACATAGGTCCGCCGCACAGGCACTGGCGACTGGCCATAAAGGCTGCTCTCGTCGCTGATGCGCAGCTCAGCCCCGAAGGACCAGGTCCATTCCTTCTGGAAAATGATGTTAGTGTGCTGCTCAAAACTGCCGCTGATCCCTGCTGTCAGTGCCTCATAAGCGGGCTGATTTAGATTTGCGGCGCCAATCTCGACATTCAGCGCCCGGTCCCGCCGCCCCAGATTATTGCGCCGCAGAACCGCGACAAGGCTCTGCTCCTGCGTACCCAGCACGCCGCGCAGGGTCAGCGCGCCTTCTGGCGGGAAGAAATTGCGGTGCTGCCAACTCGCCTCAATCCGCGCGCCCTCGCCAGTGCCATAGCCGATCTGACCCGAGATGGTGCGCGGCGGCGCTGCGCTCATATTGACGACAAGATCGACCGTTTCGCTCGTCTCTCCCTGCTTTGGCGTGATCGTCACCTGAGAGACCAGCCCAGTGGCGATGATCGCGCGGTTCAGGTCCGTCACATCGCTTTGCTTGAAGGCCTCGCCCGGCCCAAAGCGGCTGATCACGCCGACATGGCGCGCATCGAACGGCGCTTCCTCATTCACGATGATGTTGCCGAACCGCCGGAAGCCGCCGGTATTCACATTCAAGTTGAGGATCGCCTGGCGCTGCTGATGGTCCACGGTCAACACTGGCTCGCGCACATCCGCGAAAGGATAGCCTCCCTGGCCTAGCTCGGTGCGCAACTTCGCCGTAGCCGCGAGAATGAGGTCCGTATCCGCCGGATCGCCGACCTTCACCTCAAAGAAACGCCGCAATGCGCCACCAAGCGGGCTTTCGCCCTCCAGCCCAAAAACCTCAACCGCATCAAGCAGATAGCGCCGCCCCGGATTGGCGTTAAGGCTCACATCCACAAGCGCATCGGCAGCCGAGCCGATGCCCAGCCGCAACCGTGTGCGGCTCTCATAATAGCCGCGAACGCGCAGTAACTCGTTCACAAGCTCCACATCGCTTTCGCCCCGTCGCCGGATTTGCGCGATATTGGCGCGATCGCCCTGCGCCTGTTTCAGCGCCGAGAGCGCATCGAACCGGGTGCGCAGCAGGGCGTCGCCGGCATCGCCAATGCCTTCCAACGTCGTGCGGTAGCGCAGTGGCACGGATGGATCGAGCGCGGCCAGCGCATCGGCCTGCGAAGCGTTGATCGCACTCGCGCCTGTGCTCCCGGGTTGAGCTGGCGTGACGGCCGATCCAGCATCAACGGACTGGCCGTCCGCTGGCATGATGGGGATTTGCGCGGGGAGCGCGCTTCCATCGACAAGCGCAGGCTCCTCGGCTGGCAAGGGCGTCGCGGGCGCAGCAAGATCGGGCCAATCGAGGCCGATATCCGGCATATCATCCAGTGTCAGCGCGTCATCGCTCTGCGGCAGCGGAGTGGCTTGTGGTTGGGCAGGCGTTAGCGGCTGCGCGCGCGCGGACGACGTGACAAATCCAGCCGCAAGCGCAAGCGCGACCAGCCAGACGAGACAAGTTATCCTGCCAGGAGGCGATGGCCGCAGCATTATGCCTGTCTATGGTTTCGCAACGCGACTGCAAGCAGCATCGCACTCAGCATATCGTAATCGCGTTGATTTGAAGCGCATGAAGCACAGCTTGGCGCAGATCGCGCTATATGAACCCGTTATAGCGCGCGTTCGAGCTGGGCGAGCAGGTCGCGCGCTGGGCTCAAAATGCCACCATGCACGCCCCGGCTGCGACCCACGAGTTGGCCTTCCAGACGGGCGACGCGATCATAGAGATCTTCGCTGGCATCAATGAGCGCCAACATATCGCCACTGAAATGCGCAATTGCACCGTCGAGCGATGGCGCCGCTTCGCCCAATCGATAGCGCGGATCATGCCGCACAGCCTCGGATAGTTCACCGGTAAAAATCGCGCGCTGGGCGAGCAGCCAGGCGATGACATGCATCAGCCGCGTCGTGACCTTGAGCGATTCACAGGAAAATTCCACCCGCTCGATCTTGCCGAGAGCCGCGCGATTTTCCTCCGCGCGATAATCGAAGAAGCCGCGCGCTTCATCGGCCAGCACCATAGCCTCGGTGTAGAGGCTATCGATCAGCCTCCGGTCGAATTGGTGCATCAGGGTTGCCGAGTCGTTCATGCCAATCGTGCTGCCACAGACTGGAAATCCTGTCAGGTCGATTAACCTAGAATAAACCATGCCCGGCGTGTTGGCTCAGGCGATGATGTCCGGGATGAGACTATCTTCCAACGTTGCGATCTCGTCGCGCAGGCGCAATTTGCGCTTTTTCATGCGGGCGAGGAGAAGCTGATCGGGCTGCGATAGCTGGCTGAGCGCCAAGATCGCGCAATCCAGATCGCGATGCTCCGACCGCAGAAGCTCCAAACGCTGCTCGATTTCTTCCACCGACAACACCGATTCGGATCTCCAATTTGCTCGCAGGGCCTATCGCATTGCGGCCCCGCCCCCGCAATGAAGAAGGCGCGCAACAATGAAACATGGTTTGCAGCGAATCTTGCGACGATGCGCAATGACGCGGCTAAGTGCGGGGCGCGATGTTTAACGCGCGGTCATGTCAGCGCAAGACGGGGGTCACCTCATCGCATCGTCACAAATTAGACGCAGACAGCGAGCGCGATCGGTGATTTACTGGCCGTCCATTGTCAAAATGGAAGGAGGACATGATGGATTCAACCCACGTTTCCGCACTACATGCCAAGCACGCCGGCTTAGAGGCGAAGCTGAAACATGAAACGACACGACCCGCACCAGATTCATTCCTGGTGGCCACCCTCAAGAAGCAGAAACTCCGCATCAAGCAGGCGCTTTCGCAAGCTATGAGCTGACGCGCCAGCTTGCCAACGTCACTGGCATTGACCGGGTCAAAAAAGACCGCAGCCAGTGACCAAAAAATAGCGGATCAGCCCAGCGGCTGGTCCGCTCTCAGTTTCAGCACTGTGAAATCAGCAGAGGCGACCGGCGACCGTGAAGCCGCCGGTTCCCAGCTTAATAAACGCGCTTCTTCGGCTTGATATACTCAATCTCATCCGTGAGCGTATATTCATGCACCGGACGGCTATCGAGCGTGACCGCGCCGCCCTTGCCGCCCCAGCCGTCGAACCAGCTGATCGTGTGCTTCATCCAATTCTGGTCATCACGCTCAGGGAAATCCTCGTGCATGTGCGCGCCGCGGCTTTCCTCGCGGGCACGGGCGCCCTTGATGGTGCAGAGCGCCTGGCTGATGAGGTTATCCAGCTCCAGCGTCTCGATCAGATCGGTGTTCCAGATCATCGAGCGATCATTGATGCCGATGTCGGTCATGCCGGTGTAGATCTTCTCGAGCTTCTCGATGCCCTCGGCCAGCAGCGCATCCGTGCGGAACACGGCGGCATGGGCCTGCATCGTGTGCTGCATGTTCAGGCGGATGTCAGCCGTGGGCGATCCGCCCTTGGCGTGACGGAAATGATCGACACGGGCGAGCGAGAGCTCTTCCGATCCAGCAGCGAGCGGCTTGTGCGCCACGCCGGGCTTTACGATCTCGGCAATGCGCTTGCCGGTCGCGCGGCCAAACACCACGAGATCGATCAGGCTGTTGGAGCCAAGACGGTTTGCGCCATGCACGGAGACGCAGGCGGCCTCGCCGACCGCAAACAGGCCAGGCACGACTGAATCGGGGTTGCCATCCTTCAGCGTCACGACTTCGCCATGATAATTGGTCGGGATGCCGCCCATATTATAATGGACAGTCGGCACCACCGGCAGCGGCTGACGCGTCAAATCCACGCCTGCGAAAATCTTGCCCGTCTCGGTGATGCCGGGCAGACGCTCGTGCAGCACCTTGGGATCGATATGATCGAGGTGGAGGTGGATATGATCCTTATTCTTGCCGACGCCGCGCCCTTCGCGGATTTCCATCGCCATTGAGCGGGAAACAACGTCGCGGCTCGCCAGATCCTTCGCGGACGGCGCATAGCGCTCCATGAAGCGCTCACCCTCGGAGTTGGTGAGATAACCGCCCTCGCCGCGCGCGCCCTCAGTGATGAGCACGCCTGCACCATAGATGCCGGTCGGGTGGAACTGCACAAACTCCATATCCTGCAGCGGAAGACCCGCGCGCAGCACCATGCCGCCGCCGTCACCGGTGCAGCTATGCGCGCTCGTGGCCGAGAAATAGCAGCGGCCATAACCGCCTGTCGCCAGCACGACAGCATGGGAGCGGAAGCGATGGATCGATCCATCTTCCATGCACATGGCGATCACGCCGCGGCACTGGCCATCTTCCATGATGAGATCGAGCGCGAAATATTCGATGAAGAAGTCCGCATCATATTTCAGGCTCTGCTGATAGAGCGCGTGAAGCATGGCGTGACCGGTGCGATCCGCCGCCGCGCAGGTACGCTGGGCCGGCGGGCCTTCACCCATATTCTGCATCATGCCGCCGAACGGGCGCTGATAAATCTTGCCCTCTTCGGTGCGGCTGAATGGCACACCGGCATGTTCCAGCTCATAAACCGCAGCAGGCGCCTCACGACACAGATATTCGATCGCGTCCTGATCGCCCAGCCAGTCAGACCCCTTCACGGTGTCATACATGTGCCAGGTCCAGTGATCCGGCCCCATATTGCCAAGGCTGGCCGCAATGCCGCCCTGCGCTGCAACCGTGTGGCTGCGCGTCGGGAACAGCTTGGTGATGCAGGCCGTCTTGAGGCCGGTTTCGGCAATGCCCATCGTCGCGCGCAGGCCAGAGCCGCCCGCACCCACGACAACGGCGTCATATGTATGGTCTATGATCTTGTAAGCTTCGGGCATGTCAGAGCGCCCCTCCGGCAAAGGCGATTTTCGCGACTGAGAACAGGCTGACGGCAGCGCAGCCGACCACATAGAAGTTGAGGATCACGAGCGTGGCGAATTTGAGGCCATCCTCATGCACATAATCCTCGATCAGCACCTGAAGGCCGAGGCGGATATGGTAGAAGAGGTTGATGACCATCAGCATCATCGGCACCGCGACAATGGGCTGGGAAAGCCAGCCGCTGACCGAGGCATAATCATAGGATGGCAGCATCGCGATGCTCGCAACCAGCCATGTGACCAGCAGCGCATTGCCGATGGCGGTGAAGCGCTGTGCAGTCCAGTGATGCGTGCCGCTCTTGGCAGAGCCGAGCCCGCGAACGCGACCGATGTTCGTACCGTTGCCCATCAGAGCGCCTTCCCTGCCAGAATATATGCCCAGAAAGCGACAGTCGCGATCACAGCCGCGGCCATCACGACCATCGCCCAGCGCTTGTTCGTCTGCAGCTCATAGCCTGCGCCCATATCCAGCACGAGGTGGCGCAAGCCGGAGAAGAAATGCTGGAAGAAAGCCCAGCTCAGGCCGATCAGCACGATGCGGGCGAAGACGTTGGCGGCAAGGCCCAGGGCGTCACCGGCATCTGCTGCCCACACATAATATTGGAAATTGGCATAGGATGCAGGGCCATTCGCCGCCGCATACAGCCACCAGGTGAGGCCGAGCGCGCCAAAAATCGCCAATCCATCGCCGGTTGCGCGATGCAGGATCGAGATCAACATATGCGGACCCCACCGCCAGATGGAGAGATGGGGAGAAAGCGGCCTTTGCCGGGACTGCGCCATGTCGAGCGACCCTGATCGTGAATGAATGCCGCCCCTTTAACGCAAAGATGCCGCACTGCAAACGCTCGCTGACTGTTCTGCGCAAGCAATTCCTGTGCGCGCCGATCTGGCCCTCATTAGCGCGTGGTTAACGATCTGGGATTATGTCGCTGTCTGATAGGTGAGCCGGCAGTCTGCCGGGAACGGGGCCGAACGAATGATCTCCATGCAGAGCGACACGATTTCGATGGCCGAACGTCTCTGGGATTTCGATCCTCAGGGAACGTTGCCCGGCTTTGGCCGTCGCATTCTCGAGCGGTTGGGGGACCGGATCGATGAACTGGGCGATATATCGTTCGAGACCTATATGTCGCGCCTGGGCAGCAACAGTCGCAGCGTTGCGGAGATGGAAGGGCTGCGCAACCATGCCCGCATCTTCCATCGCCTGTTGCTCGGCGATTTTGCAGGCGAGGCCTGGGGCGCGGAATCGCGTGCGTTTCTGCTCGATTCCCTGTCGCGCGGGCTATCGATCCGCACGCATATCGTGATCATCAACCGGGTGGTCGACAAGGTGCGCGACATATTGATTGATGCCGTGCTTGACCGGGACGAGCGATCCGATCTGCTGGCCGCCATGCGCTTTATCTCGCTCGTGCAGGTCGAACAGTGCTGCGGAGTCTATGCGGACTGGATTCGCGCGCAGGACCAGATCAAGCGCGATCACCAGCGCGTGGAGTTTTCCAACCTGCTCACGACGCAGATCGACAGCGCAGCCACGCTTGGCGAGCGCCTGCGCGAACAGGCCCGTGAAGCATCCAATGCGACCCGCGGCATGCTGGACAAGGCATCGGAAGTTGCGGCCGCCGCCGAGCAATCCGCCATCGCCATGCGCGAAGCGGCGCACACCAGCTCCGGCCTGATTCGCGCAATCGAGGCAGCGCGGACGGAAGTGGATCAGGCAGCAGAGGTGGCATCGCTTGCCTCGCATCAGGCTGGCGAAGCTGTCACCATGTCGGCAGCCCTTTCCGATCAAGCCCAGACGATCGAGTCCATCCTGGGACATATCCGCGACATCGCTGGCCAGACGAACCTTCTGGCGCTCAACGCCACGATCGAGGCTGCGCGCGCAGGCGATGCGGGCCGTGGTTTTGCCGTCGTTGCGCAGGAAGTAAAATCGCTCGCGAGCCAGACGGCGCACGCCACTGACGACATTGCCCGCAAGATTGCCGCGATCCAGAACGCGACGCGCCAGACGGTGGATACCAATGAGCGCATCCGCGAAACTGTGCTGGAAGTTCAAAGCATGGGCATGCGCATTCGCAGCGCAATGGATGCCCAGTCCCAGACCGTGACCATGATCACCGCCGCCGTGGATGAAACCGCCCTGGCAGCCGACTCCATGTCATCCAACATATCGGCCATCCGGCAGGATACCGAGATCGTCGCATCCGAGATTGACGATCTGGAGCGCGGCTTCATCGCCGTGCGCAATCATCTGGGCAGCTTGCGGACGCGGTCGCTCGATCTCGTTCAGTCGGTCATCAGCGATGGCGAACAACGGGCGGATCACGGGCAAGAGCAACGTATCGCAAGCTGACCCGCTTTCTTTCTCGCATAAATCGGCTAAGCGCTTGGCACTATGCCCAAGCGCTCTCCAAAGCCCGCCCCGCCTGCCGCAACCGCATGGCAAATGACGATCCCCTGTTCGCGGGCGACCGCAGACCAGTTTCAGCTGGATGCGGAACTGCTGTTTGTCGATTGGGCATCCCCGCCTGCAATCCTCGCCAGCGAACCCAATGAGGCGCGGCCCGATGAGTGGCAGTTGGACATCATCTTTGAGGGCGAGCCGGAGAAATCCGCGATCAAATATATCCGCTCGCTCCTGCCGGATGGCGCAAAATCGCCCTATGAGCTCGGGCCGGTGCCGGAGACGGACTGGGTGACGCAGAGCCAGGCGGGCCTTGATCCCATCACCGCCGGTCCATTCCACGTCTCCAATGATGTGAACGACGCGCCCCGCCCCGGCTTCACCAATTTCACCATCCCTGCGAGCCAGGCCTTCGGCACGGGCCAGCACGAGACCACGCATGGCTGCCTGCTAACATTAGCGGCGCTCCACAGCCGCGGCCATCGATTCGGCAATATTGCTGATATTGGCACCGGCACCGGCCTCCTCGCCTTCGCCGCGCGCAGCCTGTGGCCGCAGGCGCATGTCCTTGCCTCGGATATTGATCCGGTCGCGGTCGACGTTTCGGCTGAAAATGCCGTGCTGAACGATGTGCCGCTCGGTGGTGGCGCTGGCGAGGTGCAACTGGTCGCAGCGGCTGGCATTGAGCATCCGCTCATCATTGGCCTTGCACCTTATGATCTCATCATCGCCAATATTCTGGCCGGGCCACTGATCGAGCTGGCTCCGGCGCTCTCCGCTCAACTTGCGCAGGGCGGATCGCTCATTCTCGCTGGCCTGCTGGATACGCAAGCGGAGCGCGTGAAGGCGGCCTATCGCACACAAGGCCTGATGCTGATGAGCCAGAATGGCGATGGCGAATGGCCAACGCTCCATCTGCGCAAGCGCCACCGCTTCGGCTGGCGTCGCCCGCCGCGCTGGCGCGTTGGCGATGTGGGCGAGGCGCCGGGCTTCGGCAGCATCTGACCAGCCTGCCATTGACACATGCGCCCGTTACAGAGACCATCGCGCCCAATAAAGATCGACTGGAGAGCTGGACCATGTGCGACAATGATATCCACCAGGGCCTTGTTGAGGATTGGAGCCTCACGCGTCGGACCTTCATGGCGACAGGCGTGATTGCCGGGCTGGCGACCTCCGCCGCCGCGCGCGCTGCTGCAGCCAATGTTGTCGAGAGCGACGTCTCGATCAAAACGCCCGATGGCATGGCGGATGCCGCGCTCTTCCACCCTGCAGGCAAAGGCCCCTGGCCTGCCGTGCTGGTGTGGGCAGATATCATGGGCTTGCGGCCTGTGTTTCGCGAGATGGGGCGTCGTCTGGCCGCTGAGGGCTATGTCGTGCTGGTGCCCAATCCCTTTTATCGCAGCCGCAAGGCGCCGGTTATCGACGGCGCGTTCAACTTCAATGATCCGGAGTCGCGCAAGAGACTGTTCGGTTATCGCAGCGAAATCAGCGATGCTGGTGCGGATAGTGACGCGACCGCCTATCTCGCCTTCCTCGATGCGCAGCCGCAGACGGACAAGAGCAAGCGCGCGGGTGTACAGGGCTATTGCATGGGCGGGCCGCTCTCCTTCCGCACGGCTGCGGCCGTGCCGGGCCGCATTGGCGCTGTTGGCAGCTTCCATGGTGGTGGCCTCGCGACCGACCAGCCCAACAGCCCGCATCTGCTGATCCCCAAGACGGATGCGGCCTATCTGGTTGCCGTTGCGCAAAATGACGACGCCAAGGAGCCCGAGGCCAAGGAGGTGCTGAAAAAAGCCTTCAGCGCGGCGGGCAAGCAAGCGGTGGTTGAGGTCTATCCCGCCGACCATGGCTGGTGTGTGCCGGGCAGCCAGGCCTATAATCATGAAGCAGCCGAGAAGGCCTGGAGCGCGCTGATGACGCTCTACAAGGGCAGCCTCGCCTGATCTGAACCTCGTCAGCGCGGTGAGCATGGCCCATCGGCTTACGCTCAGGCGCTCTTCACAATCTCCGCCCAGGCCGCCTCGTCGATCACCTCAATGCCAAGCTCGGCGGCCTTTTTGAGCTTGGAGCCAGCCCCCGGCCCCGCCACCACTAGATCGGTCGCCGCGCTCACCGTACCCGCCGCCCGGGCGCCGAGCGCCTCAGCCTGTGCTTTGGCTTCATCGCGGCTCATCGTCTCCAGCTTGCCGGTGAACACGATCGTCTTGCCGGAGACAGCACTGGCCTTCACCTCGACGACATAAGGCGGCGGCGTCACTTGCCCCAACAGATCATCCCAGATCGCCTGATTATGCTCTTCATGGAAGAAGTCGCCCAACGCCTCGACCACCGCGCCGCCAATCCCATCAATGGCGATCAACCGGGCCTTGGCCGCCTCATCCCCTTCATGCGCCGCCTGCGCTGTTTCGCGCAGGGCGGGGAGCGTCGCAAAAGCCTTCATCAAATCGCGCGCCGTCACCGCACCGACATGACGGATGCCAAGGCCAAAGAGCATTCGCGCGGCATCGAACGAACGCTTATTCTCGATAGCCTGCAATAGGTTATCGACCGACTTTTCCTTCCAGCCTTCACGGCCCAGCAGCGCCTCGCGATGCTGCTTCAGCCGGAAGATGTCCGCCGGGCCATGCTCTAGCCAGCCCAGCGCAAAAAACTCGCGGATGCTCTTGTCGCCCAGCCCGTCAATATCCATCGCGCCACGGCTGACGAAATGGTTGAGCCGCTCGATCCGCTGCGCCGGGCAAATCAGCCCCGCCGTGCAGCGAACATCCACCTCGCCCTCTTCCGCCACGGCCTCGCTGCCGCACTCCGGGCAATGATCCGGGAAGGCAAAGGCCGGACGCTCCTCCTCGCGCGTGAGATTATCCACGACTTGCGGGATCACATCACCTGCCCGCTGAATGATGACTCGGTCGCCGGGCCGCACGCCCAGCCGCGCAATCTCATCGCGATTATGCAGGGTGACATTGGAGACGACCACGCCGCCCACGGTAACGGGCTTGAGACGCCCCACTGGCGTCAGCTTGCCCGTGCGTCCCACCTGAATGTCGATCGATTCCAGCGTCGTCTCGGCCTGCTCAGCAGGGAATTTATGCGCAATCGCCCAGCGCGGGGCCTTGGCGACAAAGCCCAGTCGCTCCTGCAGATCGAGCCGGTCCACTTTGTAGACCACGCCATCAATATCATAGGGCAAGTCCGCGCGCTGCTGCTGGATCGCGCGATAATGGGCCAGCATCGCGGCGCTATCCTCACATAGCACCAACTGCGGCGAGACAGGAATGCCCCAGCGCTCAATGGCCTTCATCACGCCAAATTGCGTCTCGGCAGGGAGCGCCGAAACCATGCCCCAGCCATGCGCGAGGAAGCGCAGCGGGCGGCTCGCGGTGACGCTCGCATCCTTCTGCCGCAATGATCCAGCAGCGGCATTGCGTGGGTTGGCGAACTGGCGGACACTCTCAGGATCAAAGCCCTCGCCGCGCCCCTCCGCAAGCGCCTGCGCCTCGCTCATCAGCCGCGCATTGAGCGCGAGGAAAGCGTCCTTCGCCATATAGACCTCACCGCGCACTTCGAAGAGATCGGGCGCATCTTCAGGCAATGTCTGAGGGATATCGGCTATATACCTGACATTGGGCGTAACATCCTCGCCCACCTGCCCATCGCCCCGCGTTGCAGCCTGCACAAGCTGGCGGTTCTCATAGCGGATGGAGAGCGACAGCCCATCAATCTTATCCTCGGCCGTCATCGCCAAGGGCGCATCCTCAGGCAGCGCCAGATAGCGCCGCACCCGCGCGGCAAACTCCACCACATCCTCGTCGGCAAAGGCATTGTCGAGGCTCATCATGCGCTTGGCATGGGTGATCTTGGCAAGCACGGACGCCGCAACCGAGGCCCCTACCTGACGGTTAGGACTGTCCGCTCGTACCAAATGCGGGAAGGCCGCCTCCAGCGCATTGTTCTCGCGCACAAGGGCGTCGAATGCCGCGTCACTGATCTGCGGCGCATCATCGGCGTGGTAGGCGCGGTTGTGCTTCGCGATCTCGCGCGCCAGACGCATGAGCCGGTTGGCGGCTTCGGCCTCGGTCGGTGTGATGGCGTGGTCGGTGCTCATGACTGCTCCACCACCCCCGGCCCCTCCTCTAAAGAGGAGGGGGGCCATATCGTACGCAACCTACTCCCCTCCTCTTCAGAGGAGGGGCTGGGGGTGGTGCCTGCGCCTACCTGCCAACGATCGGGCAACGCGTTGAGTTGGGTTAACAAGCTCGTCAAAACACCATCCATATTGGTCATCACATCGCTATTGCTGAAACGGAGGGTCGAGAAGCCTTCGGATGCGAGCATCGCCTGATCCCTTACCGCGTCCTCCTCCGGCGCATGAGTCTCACCGTCAATCTCAACGATCAAGCCCTTCATCGGACAGAAGAAATCAACGATCCGCCCGCCAATGGCCGCCTGCCTGCGAAACTTATATCCGCCAAGTTGCGAGGCGCGCAGACGCTGCCAGAGTCGGCGCTCAGGTTCGGTGGGTTCGCGGCGCATACGGGAAGCACAGGCGAGCATGGTGGGGCGGTCGGGTCTCAAGGCTGTCCACCACCCCCAACCCCTCCTCTAAAGAGGAGGGGAGCGATCCAGCACAACCTTCCCCCCTCCTCTTCAGAGGAGGGGCCGGGGGTGGTGTTGAACGCCAAAACCATCAAACCCCCTCCAGCAACCGCCCGGCCTGCGCGCGCGCCTCATCGGTAATCTCCGCGCCAGACAGCATCCGCGCAATCTCCTCGCGACGCTCCGCCTCATCCAATGGCCGCACGCCAGTCCGCGTAATCGTCCCTTCCGAGGATTTCGCGATCAGCAAATGACTGCCCCCGCGCGCGCCCACTTGCGGGGAGTGCGTCACCACGATGACCTGCGCATCACTTGCCAGCCGCGCCAGCCGCTCGCCAATAGCACCGGCAACTGCGCCGCCAACACCGCGATCAATCTCGTCGAAGATCATCGTGCCCGCGCTGCCCTGCGCCGCCAGCGCCACCTTGAGCGCGAGGATGAAGCGCGAGAGCTCGCCGCCGCTCGCAATCTTGGTGAGCGGCGCAAAGGGCGCGCCCGGGTTGGTCGAGATCATGAACTCCACCCGATCCCGCCCGCTCGCGCGCCACTGGCCCTCGGGCAGCAGCTCAACGTCGGTGCGGAAGCGGGCGGCGTCCAGCTTGAGCGGGGCCAGTTCGCCCGCCATCGCTTTGTCGAGCCGCGCGGCAGCGGTTTTGCGTGCGTCACTCAAGGCCTGCGCCGCCGCTTCATAAGCCGTGCGCGTCTCCCGCACACGTGCTTCAAGATCAGCCAGCCCCGCCTCGCCCGCATCGATGCGCGCGAGTTGCTCGCTCATCTGCGCCGCCAGAGCCGCCAGATCGTCCGCTGCGACCTGATGCTTGCGTGCCAACCCGCGCAGATCGAACAAGCGCGTCTCGATGGCGTCCAGCCGCGCCGGGTCTACGGCCAGAGCCTCGCTCGCGCGGGTCAGATGCTCCTCGGCTTCGCTCGCTTCGATCACGGCGCGGTCGAACGCCGCCAGAGCGCTCGCCAGATAGTCATGCTCCTCGCCGATCCGATCGAGCCGCCGGGCGGCCTGCCGCAGCCGTGCGAGCGCGCCGTCCGATCCGCCGAGCAATTCCTCCAGAACGGCCATGTCCTCAGTGAGCCGTGCGCCCTTCTGCATGGCCGCACGCTCAGTCGCCAACGTCTCCTCCTCGCCCGTTTCCGGGGCGAAGGTCTGCAACTCGGCAACGGCGTGAGCGAGGTAATCCCGCTCCTTCGCCGCGTTTTCGAGCGTCTCGCGCGCTGTCGCCAGATCGACCTGCGCCGTCTGCCACAGGCCATGCGCCGCGCGCACGGCGGCGCTATCCAGCCCGCCAAAGGCATCGAGCAAATCCATATGGCCGCGCGGGTTGATGAGGCCGCGCTCATCATGCTGGCCGTGAATCTCGACCAGATAAGCACCCACATCACGCAGCAGCGCCGCAGAACAAGGCTGATCATTGAGGAAAGCGCGGCTGCCGCCATCGGCCTTGAGCGTGCGGCGGATGAGCAATGGCTCGCCCGGCTCCTGCGCAATCTCATTCTCGGCGAGCATGGCGCTCAAGGCGCTGCCTGCGCGCGGTGCATCGAAACTTGCCGTCACGCTCGCCTGATCGGCGCCTGCCCGCACCAGTCCGCTATCGGCGCGCATCCCAAGCGCCAGACCCAAGGCATCGAGCAGGATCGACTTGCCAGCACCTGTCTCGCCCGTAAGCACGGTCAAGCCGCGCTCGAAGGCGAGATCGAGCGCCTCGATCAGCACGATGTTACGAATGGAAAGGCCGTTCAGCATGTCTGGCCCTAAGTTAGTGCATCCCGCCCTATTCTGTCACCTGCGATCAGCGATTTGCGACCGCAGAACGGATCAGGCGTTCGGCGCGTGCTCGCGCATCAAGCGGTAAGAGCGCTCATACCAGGACGAATCCGGATAGTTTTTCTGCAACACCGCAGCAGCCCGCTTGGCCTCTTCCACCATGCCGATCGAGAGATAGCTCTCGACCAGACGATGCAGCGCCTCTGGCGTGTGGCTGGTGCTCTGATATTTCTCGATAACCTGACGGAAGCGCATTGATGCGGCAATCCACTCGCGGCGGCGCTGATAAAAGCGGCCCACTTCCATGTCCTTGCCGGCAAGATGGTCGTTCACAAGATCGAGCTTGAGCCGCGCATCAGCCGCGTAGCGCGAATCGGGATAGCGGCGCACCAACTCGCTCAGCGAATCCAGCGCCTGCACGGTCAGCTTCTGGTCGCGCGTCACGTCACTGATCTGCTCATAATAGCAGAGCGCGATCAGATAATAAGCGTAAGGCGCGTCCCGGTTACCGGGGTGAATCGAGAGGAAGCGCTGCGAGGACTGGATCGACTTGCGATAATCGCGTGCGCCATAATAGCTGAACGCGCTCATGAGCTGCGCGCGGCGCGCCCAGGGCGAATAAGGATGCTGGCGCTCAACCTCGTCAAACAGCACGGCAGCCTCAGCAAAACGCCCACGATCAAGGCGTTGCTGACCTGCCATGTAGAGCGTACTGACGTCACGCGCGACATATTGCGTGTCCGCCTTGTTCTGCTTGCCTCCGCAACCAGCGAGCAAGACGAAGGGAATGAGGCTGGCCACCAGCACGGAGCCACGGCGCATCTTGGGAAGGTTCATGGGCAGCCTCTTAACCGAGCAATCCGACCTCGCCAAGCGAATGATGCGGCTGAACGCCTTGCCTCATGATCTAAGCGAAACATGATGCGCAGGAGCGCGATCTCATTTTAACGCGCGATGAACGCAGGAGCGCGACCGCTCATGCTTTCAGCCTGCCCCCTCAGGCAAAAAACTGCGCCGCCGCCTTGATGTGGGAGGGGGGCAACGGCGCAGCCTGCTTTGCAAGCAGAGATCGGCCGACGCACCGCCAGAACCATGAACGTGCTGCCAGCGTGGGGGATGGCAACACAGGTGCTGACGATGCGCCGACCTTACGAAGTCGTCAAACTTCCGGGTAGTCGCTGACGAAGCTTCGCATCCGCGCGGACCCGAGGGGCGTTAACCCGACCGTCCGCCGCTCGGGTTCTTCACCCTTAACGACGGCCAGTCCCGCTTGGACTAAGTTGTCGAGGAGGCTATCCAGCTCTTGAGGACTGAGCATGTTGCCCACGGCCAGGGCCGTGTCGCTCACCTTGCTGGATTGCAATTCACCGACGAATAGCGAGAGCATCACGTTCATGGCGCTATCGGCCATGACGGGTGCGTAAAAATGTTTGCTACGCAGACGGCCAAGCATGTGCATATTGACAGCCTTGACCCCCAGCCCGGCGTCCGACCGCGCTCCCGCAACGGGAGCGGCCGCCGGCCGCTCGCCCTGCGGCGAGAAACCGTTTAGCACTATATTCGACACGACAATGAACCTTTTTTGATTTTGATACGCTCGGTTGCCGGACGCGAAGAAGGTGCGTCCGCCCAGCGATGTGCCATCGGCATTTACAGGCCCTTTACAGCGTAAGGCATGGCGGCGCATGTCCCGTAACCGATGGACAGGGCGTGATGCTGCGCGCTGCCGCCAGAAGCTGATCGAGACGGGCTCACACGCGATCAGGATAGGCACTGATGAAGCTCCGCATCCGGCCGGCGCCCAGCGGGGTCAAGGTGAGTTTCCTCTCCTTCGCATCGCAGACGGGCGCTTCGATCAGACCCGCATCGAGCAGCGAGGCGATCACATCCTGCTCATTCTGCGACTGACCGGGCGCGGCGAGTTCGCGCGCGGCTCCCCCCTTTGACACAGAGGAGAATTCGGCCAGGAATATCGAGAGCATCACGCCCATCGCGCGGTCAGCCATGAGCGGATGTTCGAAAAAATGCCGATCGCGCTTTTGCACGAGATCGAAAATATGCCGAGCTTTGATCAAAAGCCGATCCGGCGTGGCAGCAACTCGTCGGTCCGCATCCACAGCAGTCGGATGCAGGCTTTCGCAATCTGACGAAGACAGCCGGAACTCCGAACCAAGCGGAGCATCGTGCTGCTCATGGGCGTAGCGCATACCCGCTCAGCCGATGAAGCTAGGCATATGGACTGTGTGAAACGCAAGCAGCGTCATGATGCAAATTTTAGACATTAGGTGCGACCCCGGCTGAGCTTCGAAGCCATTATTGGCTTTCCTGCAAAATGGTGATGTTCTCATTTTCTGGCGCGGGTTGTGCGTCTGACGCGCTCGGCAAGTCAACAGCAAAGCGTGCCCATTATTGGGGCTTTGCCATTGAAAATGTTCCATTTGTCCCGTTTTGATTCAATCGCTTCCGCTTATGCCTTGCGTGAAAGCCTGCACTGATGTCGGACGATTGTGCACCGGAAATATCGTGATTGCCAACCGCGGTTAAAACTACCCAATCTCGCGCAATTCACCGGCGCGCTCGTCCATCAGAAGGTCGCGTAAGCCGGGGAAGAGGCCAGACCTCAAACTATAGCCCTTTGTTCCGGTTTCGATCGCAGAGCCGGGAATATGACGCACCGCCAGCGCCTGCCGCAAGCGACAGATATAGACTTTGATGACTCGATTGGAGGCCGACCTGATGCCCGCAGCCCGGGCCAGCTCTGCGATCGGCACGAGATGATCCGGCTCCTCGACCAGCCTCAGGAACACGCGTGCGCACGCCGGGCCGATGAGGCCGAGCTTTAGGTGCAGCCGCTCAACCAACGCGTCATGCCCGGCTGCGGCACGCCGCACCTTCATAGCACCCTGCTCCTTGGCAGCCGCCTCCCATGCCAGCAGCGTCGCGGAGAAATCAGCACGCCCGCCTTTTTCCAACAGCAGCTTCGCCGCGCTGATCGCCTCTGCTGCCTGACGCAGCAGATCGGCCGCGCGGTGAAAGCGCAGTTCCTCGGCAAAATCTTCAGGCATCATGGGCGGCGTCCTGCTGAGCGGGAGGCTGTGCTGCCGGAGCAGAACAACAGGCGCGATTAGGGGCGAAGAACCTTGTCACGGCAAAGCCCGACTGATCCGAAACGGTGGGTTTCCATGCTTGGCGCCCAAAGAAAAAAGGCCCCGCATTGCTGCGAGGCCTCTCTTCCGTCTCATGATGTGGCGCCCCTACCTTCAGTCCGAAGACCAGGGCGCGGCACCGGCATGAAGATATCAGTCGTCGTCGCGCTTCAGGAACGCAGGCGCGAACTCTGGCGCTGGGCCATCGTCATTGCCTTCTGAACGCTCG
>CAMLFF010000003.1 GCA_946479185.1 uncultured Sphingobium sp. | reverse complement strand
CTACTGATGCCAGTCTAGAAATCTTGGCAAAAGTCTTCGGACCGGCGTCCCAGTCCGGAATATCCTTGCCGAAAGTGGGCTTCAGCTTCCCGTCGTAATAATTAGCCGGCGTATCAAATGCCCAGCTTATGTGATCATTGACTGCCTGCAGCGTCTCTTCGAGAGCGTAATCCTCGAGAAAAACTGCAGGGCTGGCGCCTTCGTCGAATGCTCCTTCCAGGGCTCCTCCGGTATCAAAGGGATAGACGTGGTAAGGGGCACCCAGATTCTCAGTGCTCACCAGGAATACAAAGGGGAAATAATCGAGGATGTCGTTCTTCTGGTCCGCGCCATGCAATTTGTACGCGGGCCGCATTGCGAAGAAATAGACCAGCTTTACATTCAGAACCTTGCACACCCGTGCTTCGATCTGCGCCCCCCTAATGATCTCCCGCGCTGTTCCGACTGCCGTCACGTGTATCAGATAGAAATCTCTTTGCGGGGCATTCACGCGATTTCGAAGAGACCAGTTAGCGTCACCGCTGGTTCGTCGCTTTAATACTGCCACGCCGCCCGCCCCCATTCCTGCCTTCGCACCTTCAAGTGCTTACGAGCAATGACTAAGCATCGCTAGTCGCGTCTGACATAACTGTGGGCCCACGTAAAAGGCCGGGCTTTTAGAGATGAACGAGGGTCCGCAATACAGCGGTTGATCGCGACGAATGAACGACAGGAATTGCGCGGTCGTGGGCACGATCAAGCAAACACGCCTGCGTCCACGACATCAATGTATTCGAGTACGTCGTCCGCACGACCCTTTTGAACTAGCGCCATAGCCGTAGCGCCACCGAAGCCAGGCAGTGGGATAGAGCGGATCCATGCATATGCGATCAGGAGGGAACCAAAACGGGGGGCCAACTTGTCCAGAACATTGATCAACTCGCGCAACCTTCTCTGAGCGACTGGGGAACCAGATCCACTTCGGCGGCGGAGCGCACTGGCCGAAACGCCAGCGGTTTTAGCTATGTCTGCGTTCGTAGTGAGCAAGACCCTCGCGATCTCGCTCACGTCGAGCCACTGCTCGTCCGAAAAGGGAAATTTCTCCAAGTGTGCGACCTCCGGCAATGCCAAAGAAGTACATAGCTCATTGCTCGGCCCAACAAAAGACGCGCGCACTTTGACCCTGAAGCTTGCTTGAGGCCGGTGCCCACTGAGCTGAACCGACGAGCGCTTCCAAGTGGCCAGGGTGGATAGAATGTCCACTAGCAGGGCGGCTGCCGACCAGCGTAAGACATTCAGCGTCGTTGATGTGAGCGTCGGCTTTTGCTGAAACCCGCCATTCGTGTCGCGCAAACAGGCCGGTCGGCTTCGCGTCTTGATTTCAGTCATCCGACCAATGGCGGCGCGATCCTGAAAGCTGCCGTTCCCGCTGGGTGAGGTCGGCGGCAGCTTGAGGCACTGCGGAGGAAGCTGAGTGCTTGGTGACCGGTAGTTCGACGTAGGCGATCATCGTATCATGCTTCGTTGGGCGGCGGAGATGCCGGGCAACCATTAATTCGTTCACTCTACGTTGCTGAGCCGTGCGTCGTAAAGCTCACGGATCTGTCAGAAATATTGCGCGCGTCGAGGCGGCCGTGCGAAAGGGGGGGATGGGCGTGGTCCATTGGCTGGGCACGGAGCTCCAAACTCCGCCAAGTCGGTTCGATTGCGACCACCCGCTCGCCTCTCGAACGCGGAAACCGGTAGAAAACGTGACCTGCATCTACTGCTCATCGCTTGGACCGTTCACGGACGAGCACGTCGTGCCCGCCGGACTGGGCGGCGACGACAGGGGCTGGCTGCTCAAGGATGTCGTATGCGCGGTCTGCAACACCAAGGTATTCTCGCCGCTCGAGACGAAGGTCATGCGATCGTCGCCACTGGCGATGGCGCGGCTCTTCCTCCAGAGCCGGTCGCGCGGTCGTGGCGCCAAGACGGCGACGCCCTCGATCCAAGCGCCAGTCGGCTACTTCGCCGATCCCGATTCCGGCCTCCTGCTGGAGCAGGAGCTGGGACACCGCGGGCAGTCGACGATCCATCCGCAGGTGATCGTCGTTCCACCGAATATGATCTCGGTCACCGGGACTGACGTCGCTTCGGTCAACGAGCTGGTCGCCGAACTCGGCGCGCTCGCGGACGTGCTGACCATCTGCGAAAAGACCCGCGACGGCCTGGAGGTCCGCTTCCAGCTCACACCGCTGAAATGGGACGGCCACCGTTACTTGGCCGGCACGGCGTCGGGCGAGGCCAAGGCGCCGCGCGACGCGATCTGGCTGGAACCGCTGGAGCGGCCGGCGACCAAACCGTCCGGCCTGCTGACGCCGCGCGCGTTTCGGCGCGCGAAGGGCCCGATGGTCTGCCGGGCCGGGAACGTCGAGGACGCGGCGCGCCTGCTGGGCTTTATCCGGACGAACAGCGACGCGCTGGTCGTCCCCGCCGGGACGAAGACTAAGGTCACCGAAACCCCAGGGATCCATCTCCGTCAGAACATGGACGGGGTTGCCTACAACCGCGTGCTCACGAAGATCGCGTTCAACCTGTGCGCCCACCTCTTCGGGGCCGACGCGGTCAGGGCGCCGGCGTTCGATGCTGCCCGCGACTACGCGCGACTGGGGACCGGGCGCACCAAAGAGCTGCCCGACGACTTGGCGAAGCAGCTTGCCGACCGCTATCCACGCCTTCCCCATCACCACCTGATGATAGTGAAGGGCGATCCGCCGGTCACGGGCCGGGCCGGACACCTGACCGTCTTCATGCAGTTCTACGGCGGCCTTTTCCATGCCGCCGTCGTGGCGGAGGGGACCGCCGGGATACCGGCCCCGCCGGACGAGACCTACGTCGTTGTCGACTACGAGGCGAACGCGATCAGCAGGTTCACGTCGGGCGACTTCGCCCGGTTCGTCCTCGCCAGCGTCGCCGTCTTGCCCGGCCTGGACGAAATGGCGGACGACGCCTGACGCAAGTCGGCGGCTGCGTCACTCGAACGCCCCGTGGATGAACCAGCTCATCGGCCCGGTCGACGGGTTCACGCCGTCGCCGAGCCTGAACAGCCCGTAGCGACCGCCGGTCGCCGTCTCGACTTCGTAATTAGTCGCGCACGGTTAGGCCGCTCGCCCTCGCTCACTCCATCCCACCACCATTCGCCCTCGAGCCGCTCGGGCCGTCGCCGCGCGTCACCGCGAAGCGGCGTCAGCGCCGCGTGAACGTGCGCGACGCGTTGTCTGGCAGCAGCGCGATCACTTCGAGCGGCGTGGGCCGCGACAGCATGCGGGCAGGCCGCCGGCAGGTTATCGTCCCACGCGACGCCGCTCGGCGCGGTCAGCGCCGACGGGCGGGCAACCGACCGCTCCGGCATCGCGAGCGGTCCGGCGCGGTGCAGGGCCGCACCGCAAGAGCGGTTGGCTAGGGCATCGACCAATCCGGCGAGGTCTGGTCCGCCGGCGCCGGACACCCCCAACCGAACCGCAGATGGCCCTGTTCTGACCGTCCAACACGCGGCGTCCGACAGGCTGGCGCCTGACGGCGTTCCATGGGATTCCAGGCGATGTCGCGGACGCGGCGAGACGAATCGGAGCAGACTCAAATGCCAACCTATCTGTTCAAGGGCCGGATGCTGCCGGAGCAAATCGAACTGACTTTGGACCACGAGCCCAAGGTCAGGGTCACCGGCGCGGAGACGATCCCCGACACCGTGTTCACGCTGTCGATCAAGGAGGGCGCCATCCGGATCGAAGCGGAGACTGATGATGCGGAGACTGACGTCGCGGACGACCTCTTTTTTTTCGCACAGGACCTGGCCCGCACCGCGGCGGAGGTGGCCACGGTCACCGACGGAGTTGCCTACGTCCCGCAGATCGAGAGCGTGGTGCGGCCCGACGGCGAAGAGCGTGGACTCGTTCTTGCTGATCGGCAGCTTGGCGCGCTGATGACAGTCTTCGCGAGCCATAGCTCCGAGGAAGTCTTCGAACTCGTCGCGACCGACGTCGCAATGATGAGGGTGTTGTCTGACGTGGCGGTGATGCTGACGTGGGGGCACTACGCGCCGATCGCCGCCGGCAGGGTGGCCGAAAGCATCTTGAGGATGCTCACCGGCGGAAGGTCGCCCGATGACTGGTCGAAAATGCGCGACATCCTCCGCGTGGACAGGCCCTACCTGCAGTTGCTCACGGACCGCGCGGTGGCGCCCCGCCACGGCAATCGCGAGTATGTCGACGGGAAGACCAACCGGCTGCTGGCGGAACGCTCGTGGACGCTGATGAACCGCTACCTAGCCTACCGCCTGGCGGGCGGGCAGGCACTCGATCCGAGCGCGTATCCCGAGCTCCACGGGTGATCTTCGCGATGTATGAACGGAAGAAGTTGGGAGGCGAGTTGGATGGCCGGCTATGTGTCTTTCGAGCCCTCAGCGCCTAACGTAATGAACGTCCGCTTTCCGCCTACACCAGCCGGAGGCAGTCGGACCGAAATCGGCCCCGTCTTGGTCATTCCGCGATGCTTCGTCGTCGAGCGCCGAATGTCTGGTCCTGATAGAAGCTGCCGTGTTGACGCCTCGAAGTGGACTGACTGCGACGCGCCCGATCTCGGTCGTTCACCCTGTTCCTGCGCGAGCCCGAAACCGGCCGTTCGTTCGTCTAGCCCTAAGCGGCAGCGAGAACGACTGACTTTGGAGACTTTGCGAACATCCCGGGCGGCGCATTCACTCCTTTCGCTGTGCCCAAACAACCTATTCCTGCTCAATCCGGTCGGGACCAATGACGCAGTTTCGGCTTAACGCCCTCGAGCCAAAGCAGGCCGTTATATCGGACGCGCGTATCCGGCCTTCGCCTGGTTTCGTCTTCTACCGCCATGCGCTCGCCGATTACCGTCCAGACCGGCGACAAACCGTGCGCCTCGGTCAGCAACATCAAGGCCTCCCTTCTGATCAAGGCGGCGCTGTGCCCGGAACGCTCGCTCGTCACGATGACCGGCGTGTCATGCGCGTCGCGATAGATACCGAGATTTGCCGGATCACCACGCAGACCTAGTTCGGCTATAAGCCAGCTGATCGGAACATGCCGACCAAATCCGTCGGGCAGGCTGCCATCCATATGGCTCTCCCAGCTGAAATCGACGGTCGGCTTAATTACGCGGTAGCTGCGTTCCTCTGGGCCGCGGACTTCAAGCGTGGACCAGGGGTCGGCGCCCCAAGTCGCCCGTCGGCCCAGCTCCCCGATATAGGGACCATCCACGCGCTGGTTGGGTAGCCATTCGTGAAAGTCGTCGGCATTCGCTTCGGTCTCGGCGACGAACCTATCTCGATCTTCCCACGGCAAAAGCAGCAAGGCGAGAAAATAGAATTCACTCTGCACCCACGGCGTGTCGAGGAACCTCTTTTTGTGCTCGACATCGACGTCGATGTCCTGGGAAGCGTACCGGTACAGCGCAACCCAGCCGTCGTCGGTTAGATCGGAGCCCAGCGCCAGTGAAAGGCGCTGGGGCGCCAGGTCCGCATCGAACACCCAGCCCTTGCGCTTGTCCCCTGGCAGGACCGCGCAAGCGAGAGGCAGAATGTCGGGCAACTCGGGGGGCGAGGGTGCTTCGGCGTCGGATGGCATGATCGACGGCTCGATGTCCCGAACGAATTCGGTATCTAGCGGATCGTCATAGACCCGTGCCGGCTGACCCCAATCTGGTTTCAGCCAGAAATTGTCGCAAAGGCGCGCCATCAATTCCATAAGGGCAATGCGCTGATATTTCTTGCCGATCCGCTCTACGCGGCCGTGGTCTTCGTGGCGTGCGTCGCGAGTCCGGTCGTTACCGAATAGCTTTTTGGTCCAGCCTAGAGAGATCGCACGGTTGGCGACCCATAGCTTGGCGCGATGCGCATCGACCTCTTTGCCCTTTCCCTTGCCCGGGATGAGCCAGCGATGGTCCGAGCCGCCCTTTGCCCATTCCTTGGCCTCATGCTTGAACCGCTGTGCATCCTCTAAAGGAAGAAGCGCTAAAAATGCCTTCTCCGCGCTCTTGATCCTGGGCACGTCCCCATTGCTGATGCTCAGGCTGAAGGGGTTCTGCTCGAAAATCATGCTCCTGGTGTCGTAGGCCGCGCGCAGCTCCTCGAACGCCTCCAGCACGTCTGGTCGGCCCGCGACAATGTTGTCGAAGAAGTTTCTGCCCGTCTCTTCGAAGGTCAGCGGTCGCGGCCCAGTAAGTGGTGCTGCGGCAAAACGCTCAACCCGGTGTTCCAGAATGTAGCGACCAAAGTCTGCCAGGCCTTTATAGCAAGAGTAGAGAATGGCATCCGCGCCAACACGCGCACTTCGGGCTTCGACGCGTGCCTCGGTGATGTTGAAGACCGGCGCCCTTGATCCATACGGCGGCCGACACAGGGTAATTTCGATGTGCGGGGGCAGAGCGGCTGCGGTCGAGGCGAGCTCGACAACGCCGCGGGCATAGTCGCGGGCGAGAAGATGTATCGGAGGTTCGCCCTTGGCGAAGCAATGCGTCCACATGGCTTCAGCAAAGATCGCGAGTTGCATGGGCTCTAGGGTCCGTAGGCTTGCCCCATAGACCGCGGCGTAAAGCCGCTCCACTACATAGGGATCGTCGCATTCGACGAACGCCGTAAATAGAAGAGGCGTAAGAGAGGGGCGTTCCGCCAGCACGCAGATTAGCGCCTTGGTGGCGCTGTCGCGCAGAATTGTGCTTGTCGAACTTTGGCACCAGGCGAGGGTTAGTGCAGCGAGCGCAAGGGCATCATCCCCAGCTGAGCGAATGCCAGCATTCAAGCACCAGTCGATCAATCTCCATGCAGGATGTGCCATGTCGCCATGCGCCCCGTTGATCGCGCAGGTCCAAAACGCGTCCCGCTTCGGCAAAGGGCGGTCGATGAGGTTCTTGTGGAGAAGCTTGGCGTTCCAGGGGTGATCTGCCACCACTGCCAACTCGATCAACAAGGAGACCACGTCTTCTTCTGAACGGCCGAGCCGGTTCAGCAGGTCGAGTGTTCGATCGGAAAAGGCCGGCGCGGATCGCCACCGGATGCTTTCTACGAACGCATCCTCGACTTCGTAATGCTCCCACCACCGGGCTTCGCCGCCGGGAAGCAGGTCGATGATTTCTGTTTTATAGTGATCGGCGCAGTAAAGGCCGAGAGCATGGAACAGGCCGCGCCACTGCCATTCGATCCCATATTTGCCGAGGATGAAGTGGAGGGGGCCGCCTTGTGCAAACAGGCCGGCCGGATCTTTGACGGGCTCCAATAGAGCGCGTGCGACCAGATGGTCCTGGAAGCGCTGGAAGGAGAAGCGCACCACGTCCTCCGGCGCGCTCATTGGATCGGCAGAATCGAAATCCGGGCTGGGATCCAGGCGCAACAACCCTCGGAAGCGAAGCAGCTCTAGCCAGGTTTTCCCCGGGGGAGGTGCAATCCCGGCAAACGCGTCCTCCACCAGGCGGTGGGCGTCGGGTCGCGTTACACAGTCGGTGCGGGTCGTTGCCATTTGCTTTGCCAGCGACAGGAGGGCGCGGCGTACCGGTTGAACGAGCGTCTCCGAACCATCATAGTCAGTACCAAGGTGCCGGCCTGTGGACTCGAGCAGGAATGCCAGCACCTCGCTGGTGCCGCGCATCCCTCGCGGGAAGGTCTTCCGGCCCGCCCGTTCCAGAGCAAGACAGGCGGTGCGCAGGAACAAGGGATTGGAGAATTCCGGGTTGAGCCAAGGTGTTGCGGGCCTGACGATTCCGCGTCGGTCCATATACACCCGGGCCGCGCGTTCGATTTCGTCGGGCGTGTCGAACCCGCTCACTTCGACCTTGGTCGCCATCGTCTCGATCGCGGGCGTTATCAATTGCGGATAATATTCGATTCGGCAGGATACGCAGAGCGTCAAGTTCGGGAATGCGAGAACCCGCTTCGCGAACGCCTGCAGCGCCGATCGCCAAAGCGCCGCACCAGCGCCTTCGTTGATCGCATCGATGGCGATCAGCGCACGTGTACCTGAGGCCTCGGCGCGAGCATCCATTGCACCGAGCAGATGGTCGAAGTCATGCCCGCTCAGCTCATAGTGGCTCAGGATCTGCGTCTCGGCGGTCCCATGCTGCGTGAAGTCAGTGCCGAGCAGGAACAGGACAGGCGAGCCCGCCTGCAGCCCGCGTTCCACCTCTGACGCGATCAGGTGCGACTTCCCCGAACCGGCGCGGCCACTAAAGAGAAGGAAGCGACTTTGATCACTCCGGCCAGCAGATGAGCCAATTTCACCAAGGAAATCTCTTGTGACCGATTGGAGTTTTCTCAGCGCTTCGATTAGATAGTCTAGGCCAGCGATGGTCGGGCTTGCCTCGGCCGTTACAGGACCACCATCCACGCTCGACGAAGCCTTCAAGGCCTCTCGTTCGGACCTCGCGGCTTGGCTGGCGTTGAAACTAAGTTTGAGCAGATCGTCGCATATGCTGTGCCAAGCGGCATACGCGAGCGCATTCTGCCCAGGCGATTTTAGGACCCTCGTAGTGTCGGCAAAGGCTTGGATCTTGGCTGCGACCTCGTCCAGTCGTGCATTGTCGCCCTCATTGCGCGATGGCCGCCCACCTAGCTTTGAAGCCTCCAGCAGCTCGGCGCGGGCCTCAACGAGTCTAGCGCGATATGCATCGTTTCGCAGCAGACCATCGAAGGCGACGCGTGTCGATACATCGACATGATCTTCTGGATGGTAGCGTTCTTCCAGCGCATCAACGGTGCGGCGGCATTCCGCTGCCAGCCAGGCCGGCGACAGCTCGATAGACCCGAACCAATAGTCGACCAAGCCTACCATCTTCGGCTCGGTCAGCTTCGCCTCGAGGTCGGGGGCGGTCCATGGTACAAAGGTGGTCGTCCGGCCGAGGCCCTTGGCCTCCGCCTCCCATTTGGCCTTATGATTTTTCCATTGGTCCCATCCGCTGATCTGGGGCCTGCCCTTTGTGGTTTGCCGCTGTGTTTGGCCGGTCAGTGCGCAAGCGATGGCGATGTACATCGTCGCGAGCTTGGGATGGGTGGCGAGGGCCGTCTTTACGGAGTCGTCGATCGCGCCCCAATCCACATTCCGGGAAACGTTGTAGAATTTGGCCTGATAGCCATGCTCGCTGCCATTCTCTAGTATCCAGACCGCTTCTACGCCACCGTCGCCGCCTGCCCCGTGAATCCGCCTAAACTCTAGTGCCGTGGCGGGAGGATCCCTCCGTGCGATCTGGCAAACCAGCTCCTCGAAGGTCTCTCGCTGCCCAGCCTCACCGGCGATGATCTTGGTGAAGTCTATCATTTCAGGACCTCCCCAAGCTTCTCGAGTTGCTCTTTGAATTTCTGAGGTTGTTCCGCTCGAAGGCGTTCAAGGTTCTGAAGCTTCCATTGTGCCGCCGGCAGCCTGGCGACGTCACTCGGTAGTTTCAGGACGGACCAGGCTGGCTCTAGGGCAAAGAAGGAGCGCAGGAATGCGGATGGCCCCGCTTTCCGAGCACGCACCTGGATGTCGGCCAAGAGCCGGTCTCGGGCTTCGCGCAGCGCTTCGAGAGGAACCTGTTCAACTGTCATCCCGGTGAACTCGCCGGAATATTGAGGAGCCAAGTCGAGCATATGCGGCGCCAGCAGCTCATTTGGCGGACGGTTATGGCTAATCAGGTAGATCAGGAAGGCCGTGAAGATGTCGTCGGTTATACCTTCGTTCGCATAGAGATGGAGGATGTCAAACAGGTCGCGAGGGTGCTGACGGTCCAATGCAGCCGCGATCTTTCCCGCATAGAGGTCGGGCAGGGCGACCACCTTCATTTCGGCATATCCGAACCGATCTTCGACCGAGGGGCTTACAGAGCGCAGCTCCGGCTCGAACACCGTGCCTCGAAGGACCGGGCTGATTTCGATCTTGATCTGGGTGTTGGCGGACCGCACGATGAGCTTTGCGCCGTCGCCGGAATTTTGTTCGGCGACCTTTGCGCTCAGGCGTTTACGAAGGCTTGTGGCGATGCGCGAAAAGGCTTCGCGGATCGCGGCAAGGGACTCATCTCGATCCGCGATTGGCAGATAGACAAGGTCGATATCGACGGATAGCCGAGGCAGATCGCGGACGAACAGATTGATCGCGGTGCCGCCCTTCAGCGCAAACGCCTCTTCATGTGCTATTTCAGGGATGGCCCGGACGAGCAGTTCTGCCTGTCGGGTGTAGAGTTCGGTCGACATTAGCTGGCTCTGGTTGTTCTCTTTGGCCGCTTGGTTCTCGGCACGGTGATTTGAAATTCGGGGTCATATTCCCCGCCAGGCACGATCTGGCGCTTGCCTGAGCCAAGGTCGAAATCCTCGGCTCGCAGCTTTCGTGACCAGGCATGGCGGTGCTGGCTCGCGAAATACAGAAAGAGCCGCTTTGCCTTCACGCTTTTGCAGGCGGCAAGGAGCGGCGCCATCAGCCGAGGCCGCAGGGTGGTGAGGCCCTCAAACAGTTCAGCCCCATGCTCGAAGCTGAAAATCCGCGGAACCTCTTCGAGCACTTCGAGGATGGCGCGCTCGAGGCTGGAGACGCGGATCTGCTGCTTGCGGACCAGACCGGCCTCTCCGTGGAGGACTGCTGATCCCAGGGTGGAGGTCACCAGGTCAATCGTTCTGGTTTCGATACCCAGATCAGGATCGGCATCGTCGAAGAGTTTGCGTGACTTAAACTCGATATCGGCATCCAGCTCGAGCCGGCGAAGATAAGAGCGAGCAGCGACCGCGTCGCTGTAGAGCCACACACGCCTGCGGCCCATGGATGCATATTGCCAATAGCCGGCGAGTTCGAGCGCGGTCATCCCTCCAACATGCGCGGGCACGCGCAGGAGAGCTTGCAAGGAAAGCGTGGCGATCTCCCAGCGGATCGTTCCGGCTCCATCTTGCACGGGGCGCCGATAGAGGCGCGTGCCCACCCGTTCCAGCCAGCCTCGTTCGACATAGTCGCGCACGGAGGATGCGGAGAGCCCTATCGAGGTCAGCCAGGCGGTATCAACCACGTAAAGCTCAGGGAGCTCATGGACTAAGCGGTTCAAGAGAGATGCTCTTTTTGCGCGCATGACGCATTATATATGGCATTAGTAAACCCAATAACAGGCCTAGTTTAAGTTTCGATGCTTTTAGGGGCCATAAGCGCAGAAAGGGTCGCTATCTTAAACTCGGGTAGAGCGACGCACCAATTTCATGCATCAGGGAGGGCCATAGCGACATCGGGTTGGGGCGTTAGCGGTCATCCGCGCTAGCCGGTCCCGCAACAGCGGCTATTGCCGCTTCATTCCCTAAGAGCGGACGGTCGGCTTAGGCCCAATCTCCGTCGGTCTGCGGTGCAGATCGGGTAAGCGCCGGACGTCGACTTCTGGCCACACCTGCCGTTCAACACGGGGCCACGGAACGGCTGAAAAGTCCCAATGTATGCTGTCAACATCTAGCGGAGGACGGCTGCTCCGGCGCCAAAAGCTGCGATCCCAACCAAGTGACAGCTTCAGCCAGTCGAGACTCATTATGGTCGATGATTGTGACGCGCTGATCCTTTCCGCCCATCATACCGATCGTCTGTTATCTGTGCACACGCAGAGGGTCTCGCGTTGGAGCGGAAAGGAGCAGCGAGCAACAGAGGTTTTTGAACATCTGAGGCGAGAATATCAGGAAGGGGAAAAGGAACGTGGCTTCATCAGCTGCGCTCTGCTGACGCTGACTGATGTTCTTGAGTGCCGGCTGCATCCGGCATCAGGAACTCACTTCAATGAACAAGTATCTCGTTTTCGACGTCGAATATGCCACCGACGGTGAGGGCCATGCCCTCTACCAAGCCGCTGAGCGCTTCGATCCCTCGGGCATGGAGCGCACGAGGGACAACGATCCTCGAGCCAGGGAGCGCTGGGTCTTTAAACGCCCCGTCTGCATTAGCTGGCTCGTGATGGAAGGCGCTGACGGGCATTTGACGCCGGGGTCGCTCCAGACGGCCGGGATGCCAGAAATGGACGAAGCTGAAATGCTGACCCACTTCTTTGAAGCGCTCAAGGAGCTTCCTGACAATGTCTCGCTGGTGTCCTGGGGCGGCAGCTCTTCGGACGAACCGCAGCTGCGGCTTGCCGCCATGCGGCATGGCATGGCTGTGCCGCACCGGCTCAGCGTGCCTTTGAAGCCCCGCCTGCGCCATGGCGATGGGCATATCGACCTGATGACCCACATGTGCGGAGATGCAGCTAGGGTCCATCTTGCCGAGATGTGCGCGGCATTTCGCATTCCGTCGAAAGTAACGGCGGCGCCCACCGCTGTTGGTGGCTTTGTCGCATGCGGCAAATGGTCGCTGGTCAAATCGATCTGCGAGAATGATGTGCTCTCGACGGCCGCACTACTCGCGCATGTCGTTTGTAATCGTACCCGCACGCTCAGCCTGTTCGGCGCCCTCATGGGGCTCGCGCGTCTCGGGGCAGGGCACAAGCACCGCCCGTACGCCGATGCCTTTGAAGGCTGGGTCAACACACTGCTGCGTCAGGAAACCCAGCGCTGCATGGAGGAGCTGCTGTCCGGTAAGGCCGAGTTCTGACGCCTCTCTCACAATCCCAATCAAACCCCAAGGCCCGCCACTGAGCGGGCCTTTTGCTTATGGAGTCTATCTATGTCCAAGCATGTCATTCCCGGCTTTCAGCTTGCCCCTCAAGTCTACGAACAGGCCGACTTTCGCCTGCTGCGACGGCTTCCTCGGGTCGACGAGATCGAGACGCAGGCGGAGGCTTTCCGCCCAGTCAGGCTGGGGATCATCGATACCGAGACGACTGGGCTCGATCCTGAAGCGAACGAAGTAATCGAGTTTGCTATCACAATGATGACCATTAACGCCGATGGCAGTCTTCTTCGAATTGACGAGACGGTTAGCTGGCTGGAGCAACCTTCGCTGCCGCTCGAACCCCGGATCTTTGAAGTGACCGGCCTGACCGACGAGGATCTCGCAGAGCAGGCCTTTGACGATCACGACATCGCGGATGCGCTCTATCGCTGTGATGTCCTTGTCTCTCACAATGCCAGATTTGACCGCGCGTTCCTTGCCAGGCGCTTCGATGGGCTCGTCGACAAGCCTTGGGGGTGCACGGTCAACGACATCGACTGGCTTACCCATGGGCTGGGAGGGCGATCGTTGGGGCACCTCCTTTACGAGGCAGGCTACTTCTACGAGGCGCATCGGGCCGGTCCGGACTGCTGGGCGCTCGCCTGCCTGCTCGCTGGGTGCGCATCAGATGGCCGCACCTATGCCGCTCACCTGATCGATGCGGTCCGTGCGGTGAACCACCGGATCTACGCACGCCGCGCGCCCTATGAAGTGAAAGATCGGCTCAAGGCTCGGGGCTACCGCTGGAACGCCGCGGACCGTTGCTGGTGGATCGATAAGCCCTCGGAAGCGGCGGCAGCAGAGGGGAAATGGCTAACGGAGCTTTGCTTCCAGATCTGCCCTGAAACGAAGCAGATCACTGCCTATGAACGATATGAATAGTGGGGCTCGAGACTGAAGGGCAAGGCATGGCGATCGCCCGCAAAGGGGGCGATCGCCGCCTTCTAAATGTCATTGAAAATGCTATTGTGGCTTGCCGCACATGATCAAATGGTAAGGCTGTGAATCGGTCTTGGGCAGATTCTGGGCATCGGACTAATCCGGAGTTGATAATATGCGAAATATCAAAGATAATTGGCTGGATACGTCCTGCATTGACATCGCAGGGGTCGCAAGTTCAATCCTTGCCACGCCCACCATGATAAACCCCGGAAGTTCTTGAAGGCTTCCGGGGTTTTTCAATACCCAGTCACCCACGTCATCGTACCATCGATATCCGATTGCCTGCGCCAGTCACGCGCAATTGCGCCTTGCTGCCGTCGGGCGTGGTCCACTGCACTTGGTTGCTGGCACCAACAATGCGGATCACGCCTTTTGAGGCAAGCTCGACGCGGACTACATTGCCGGCGCCTTCAATCACAAGCTGCTTGCAGACTCCAGTGACTGTCATCCGGTTGCTTGCGCCTGAAATTGTTGCGGTTCCGCCGCTGCAGTCGAGTTCGCCTCGTTCGCCAGCGCCTTCGAAGGTGGCCTGAGCAAAAGCCGGGGCGGCAAGGGCAAGAAGGGCGGGGACCAGGGCGAACTTGGCAAAATGCATAGGCGTCAACTCCTCACGACAGGATGATCCTAACCCGTTTTTGAAATCCTGGAATGACTTGAATGCTCGTTTCGTCGCGCCGAACCCTCACTGGGACGCGACAAGCGAGCGTTCGCAGAGCTTGGGCGGAAGTCTATGCCGCTGCCAGTGAAACGGAAAGTTCGCCAACACAGCCGGCATGCAAAAGCTCGAAACTTAACCCTAAAACCCGCCATTTGCGCATCAAAGTGTTGCTGCCTAGCGGCCCGCCATCGTGCCCCCGGACGGAGCGCTTGGTTGACCGGCACTGCGGCGCGCATTCTCATTGACAAAACAATGAATATTTCTAGGATTCTCCCTAGGTTCAGGGGAGGGTCGACATGCGTCCAATACAAGCCGGAAATTATGTTCTGCCGATGTTTGCTATGTGTTTGTCGCTCGCTGCGGCGCCGTCTCTTGCCGCGGACCGGGACAAAGCCCGCTTGGTTGAGCCGGTCAGCGAAGCCTATCATGCCGAAGTTGTGGCAGCGATTGCCGAGCGCAATCGGCAGTTTGAGCGGAACTTTGCAGCCCGTGAGACAGAGAAGCTGATTGACGATTATTTTGTGCCGGACAATCTGAATCCAGTTGGCATGGGGCCGGGGAAGGCCCCCGCCCGTGGCAAGAAAGAGATACTCGCGGATTTCCTGCGGGTAGGGCAAGGCCCTCGGTCCATGAAGATCAGGACGATAGAGATCACCGTGTCCCGCAACATGGCGAGCGAAATCGGCCGGGTGTTCCTGACTGGACCGGATGGCACGGAGCGGATTGGGCGTTACACCGTGCTATGGCTCAACACGACCCAAGGATGGCGTGCGAAGCTGGATTTCTTCGCATCCGATGCCTGGACGGAGTGATCGACCTTTTCCCTTGATGCTCGGAGTCTCGTTGGTTCGCCTGATGGTAGCGCCACTTGTGCCGCGCAGATTGCTGCGATCAGGCCTTCTTCTTTGCCAAAAGCGGAACTCCCCATGCTCTCAGGCATTTCAATCCCATCAACTTTAAGGGAGCCCGTCATGCTTTGGACAATCGTCGTCATTCTGCTCGTGCTTTGGGCACTTGGCTTCCTCGCCTTTCAGGTCGGTGGTGGATTGATCCATTTGCTGCTCGTGATCGCCGCAGTTGTGCTGGTCTATCGTTTGGTGACGGGCCGAAAAGTCGTTTGAAGCTCTAAGCTGTTATCTGCGCGACCTTCGTCACCATGGTGGCGAAGTCGTGCGGAGAAAGCAGGATTTGCAGTCCGCGCTGACCGCCATTGATGTAAATCGCTGGCAAATTTAGCGCATGCTCGTCCAGCACGATCGGCACGCGCTTCATTTGGCCTAATGGGCTGATCCCGCCAATCTTGTAGCCCGTGGTCCGTTCGGCATCTGCGGGCTTCATCATGTCGGCCGACTTGCCATCGAATGCGGCAGCGACACGTTTCAAGGAGAGGGTCTGATCCGACGGAAGGATCGCGCAGCAGGCCTTGCCGTCCACGTTCAACATCAGCGTTTTGAAAACAATGCTAGCTGGCATGCCAAGCGCCGCAGCAGCGTGAAGGCCTATACTGGGTGCCGCGCCATCATACTCATAGCTACGCACTGAAAATGGAATCTGCGCTGCCTTGAGCACAGCCGTGGCGCGTGTCGACTGAGCCATTCCTGCTTATACCCCTCTATCTGCTCAAAAACACGCCGCAAATAATACAAACGCCGCGATAACCACAAGGATTAGCCTTTCCGTATCAGCTGCTACGCGATGCCCGCTATCGGGACATAACGGCGGGAAAGCATGCTCAAGAGAATTGAAGTTTCTGACGTGCGTTTGGGAATGTTCATCCACAAGCTGGAAGGGCCATGGCTCAAACATCCGTTCTGGCGAAACAAATTCCTGCTGACAGACCCTGCGACTCTTGCCGACTTGAAGGCGAGTGAAGTCGAAGGCGTATTGATCGACCTCGATAAAGGCGGCGATACATTGCCCTCGGTAGCGCAGGCGTCCGCGCGCCGGCGTCCGCTGGTCTCCACCTCGCATTCAGCACCTGCAGGCACGGCGAATTCAGCCGCGCAGAACATGGCCGACCGCATCAGGCTGGAACGGATGCGCACGCTCCACCTGCAGAATCACGCGGCATCCAACGTCATCCCGTTCGATCCTCGCGCGGCAAAGACGTTGAGCACCGCGCGGGAAGTCGATCAGGCCAAGGGCGTGATGGTTCGCTCCAACCGCGTGCTTGCCAGCGTGTTCGAGCAGGTCCGCCTCGGCAAGGCGATCTCCGTCGGCCAGATCGAACCGGTGATCGAGGATCTCTTCTCCTCCATCCAACGCAATCCACACGCCTTCAACGGTCTCATGCGGATCAGGCGCGAGAATAGCGCGCTCTATGCCCATGGTCTGGCGGTCAGCGCCCTCATGATTGCATTGGCCCGCCAGATGCACCTGGATGTCGAGCGCGCCAAGGAGGCGGGCATGGCCGGGCTGCTGATGGATGTGGGCATGGGCCACTTGCCGATCGATGTCGCGACCATCCTCGATGACCTGACCGAGGCGGAGATGGAGATCGTCAAAACCCACACGACTCTGGGCCATGAATTTCTCATCATGGGCGGCGAGTTTTCGGACGACGTCACGCGGGTGTGCCTGGAGCATCATGAGCGCTGCGATGGGAGCGGCTATCCACAGCAGCTCACGGGCGAGGAGATCAGCCTGTTCAGCAAGATGGCCGCGATCTGCGACACTTATGATTCGATGACGTCGGATCGCCCCCATCGCCCGCGGATCGACCCCAACAGCGCGTTGGAGATGATGCGCGGCATGGAGGGGTTGTTCGACGCGAAGATTCTCGATCAATTTATCGAGAGCGTCGGCGTCTATCCCATCGGGTCGGTTGTGCGGCTGACGACGGGGCGCCTTGCGCTGGTCGTCGATCAGAATAGCGCCGACTATACGCGCCCGAGGGTGTGGGCCTTTTTTGATGTGAATGGTCGGCGGGTCATCAAGCCTGAAGATATCGATTTGCTGGCGAACAAGGGGCGGGTCGAGATCATCTGCAGCGATGATGCGGCAAGCTATGGTGTCGAGAATTTCCCGGCCATTCGCGAGATGGTGTTCAACAGCGCTTGCAAGGCGATGCAATGAACGCTGCAGTACAAGATTAAGGTCGCCTCAGGACAGTTAGACGCGCGCAGAAAGCTTGATCGAACCGCCTCCACGAGTAAGTGGAGCGGGGTAGCCTGCATGGCGGTTTGAGGGATCAAGATCATGACGCAAGAGCAGCCGGCGCGGGCACGACGCTTCACATGGGCCAAGGTCGATAAATTCACTCTGATGCTGCTCGGCACGCTGTTGCTCGCGACGATCCTCCCCGCGCGTGGCAGCTTCGTGCCGGTGGTGGATGGGCTGGGCCGGGTTCTCGTCGTGCTGCTCTTCTTCATTCATGGCGCGCGCATGCCGCGTGAAGCCGTGACGGGCGCGCTCAAGCAGTGGAAGCTGCAACTGCTCATGCTGCTGAGCACCTTCGCGTTGTTTCCGCTGATCGGTCTTGCCATGGGTCCCTTGAGCGGACGCGCGATTGATCCGGCACTCTACACCGGCTTGCTCTTCCTCTGCTGCCTGCCCTCCACGGTGCAATCCTCTATCGCGCTCACCTCCATCGCAAAGGGCAATGTGCCTGCTGCAGTCTGCGGGGCGGCCGCCTCTAATCTCGCGGGCGTCATATTCACACCGCTGCTCACGGCGCTGCTGCTCGCCAGCCAGAGCGTGATGAGCTTTGATGCGATCTGGACGATCATCGGCCTCATCCTTGTGCCCTTTGCCTTGGGTCAGATGCTCCATGGCAAGCTTGGTGGATGGCTCAGTCGTCACAAACCGCTCGCCACCTTTGTCGATCGGGGCTCGATTCTGGTCGTCGTCTATGCCGCGTTCGGCAAGGCTGTCGTCGGTGGTCTATGGAGCACCATCTCTGCTGTCGATCTCGCGATGCTCATCTTCCTTTGCTTCGCGATGCTGGTGCTGGTCATCCTCATCCTGCGATTCACGGCGCGGCTCGCGGGCCTGCCATTGCCCGATGAGGCGGCGCTGGTTTTCTGCGGATCGGTCAAATCGCTGGCGACGGGCGTACCCATGGCGAGCGTGCTGTTCCCGGCGGCGCTGGTCGGCGCGATTGTGCTGCCGCTGATGATTTTCCATCAGGTTCAACTACTTGCCTGCGCCTTCCTCGCACGTGCTTATGAGCGCCGTGCTACCAAGGCGGAATCAACTGGGGGATGATGGACAGGCCTTCGTCCCGCAGCTATGATGCTTAGCAAGGTAGGTAAGCTGCCCCCGATAAAATAAAGAGCTGACGAAGGAGACGTCCATGGCCAAGACATTGCCACTATTGGCCGGATTGGGCGCCTTTACGGCTGCCGGTGCCGCGCTCCTTATCGGCTCGCCCTTCAGCACAGCCCAGCAACCAGCGCCAGCCACAGCCGCCTGCGCCAATGATGAGGCGGGCCTCAGCCTCCCACCGGGATTTTGCGCGACCATCTTCGCCGACAATATCGGTCACGCCCGGCACATGGCGATCGCGCCGGATGGCACCGTCTATGTGAATACATGGATGAGCCGCTATTTCCGCACGCCACCGCCAGAGGGCGGCTTCATCGTCGCACTGCGGGATGCTGACGGAGATGGCAAAGCCGAGCAGATTGACCGGTTCGGCTCGACGCCTGCACAGGGTGAAGGCGGCGGCACGGGCATCGCGATCTGGAAGGATGGCCTTTTCGTGCAGGTTGGTGACAAGATTCTGCGCTATCAATTGCGCGATGGCGAGCGGGTGCCAGGTGCGCAGCCCACCGTCGTCCTGCAGGGGCTCCGCATGAATGGCGATCATATGATGAAGGCCATCGCGATCGACGCGCAGGGCAATCTCTTCATCAACAGCGGCTCACCGTCCAACATTTGCGAAAAGGCCAATCGCCAGCCGGGCTCCCCGGGCAAAGACCCCTGCGACGAGCTCGCGCTGTACGCGGGCATCTGGAAATATAGCGCGCTCAAGACCGGCCAGACTTATTCGGCCAAGGAGCGGTTCGCGACGGGCATCCGCAACACAGGCGGCATCACCTTCGATGCCTCGGGCAGACTGTTCGCTATGCAGCATGGCCGCGATCAGCTCTCGCAGAGCTGGCCAGCCCTTTACACCACGCAGCGCGGCGTCGATCTGCCTGCCGAAGAGCTGCTGCAAGTGAATGCGGGCGATGATTTCGGCTGGCCCTATTGCTATTATGACGGCTTCCAGAAGAAGCGCGTGCTGGGGCCGGAATATGGCGGCGATGGCGGCAAGGCGGTTGGCCGCTGTGCGAGCAAGAAGCTGCCCACGGCGACATTCCCCGCCCATTGGGCACCCACCGGGCTGGACTTCTACCGGGGCGGGCAATTTCCGGCGGCTTATAAGGGCGGCGTGTTCATCGCCTTCCACGGCTCTTGGAACCGCGCGCCTATGCCGCAAGATGGGTACAAGGTCGTCTTCCAGCCGCTGGCAAATGGCAAAGCCTCGGGCAACTCCATCCTGTTTGCAGATGGCTTCACTGGCCCCGGCAAGGCGAGCGGGAAGGCGAAGAACCGCCCGACCGGTGTCTCAACCGGTCCTGACGGCACACTCTATATTTCCGATGATGAGAATGGTCGAATCTGGAAGATCACATATCGGGGCGCTGCCAATACGCCGCTGACGGCTGCCAAGGATGTGATCTACGCCGCGCAGGATGTCGCGCGTGCGTCGCAGGACAGTGAGGGCCCTGTGCCACAGGGCTTCACCGCCGAGCAGGTCGCGCTTGGCAACCGCATCTATCATGGGCTGGAGCGGGCAGGGACGTGCGCTGGCTGTCATGGCGCGGATGGCACTGGCTCCACGCTAGGCCCGGCGCTTGACGGCAAGAAATGGCTCTGGACGGACGGCTCCGTGGCTTCGCTCGCCAAGGTGATCAACGAAGGCGTGGTGACGCCCAAGGAATATGCCACCGGCATGCCAGCGCGCGGAGGCTCTGAGCTAAGCGATGCCGATGTGCAGGCCGTCGCCGCCTATGTGTGGACGCTCAGCCAGAAGAAGTGATGGTGCGCCCTGCCTCCGGGCGGAGTGGCAACCCGGCCTAGTGCGTGACCGTTCTTGCGATTGCCCGCCACTGGCCGGGCGTGGCCTCGAACCGGCGCTTGAAGGCACGGGCGAAATGCGCCGGGTCTTCAAAGCCATTGGCAAAGGCGATTTGCGAGATTGAGGCACCCGCCCAGCGGGGGTCGCGCAGATCATCGGCTGCGCGTTGCAAACGGCGGTTCCAGATTTGCCCCGTGATCGAAACACCCAGCGCATCGCGCATCAGCTGATCCAGTCGCCTGCGACTGATATGTTGCGCCTGTGCGATCTGCTCTGCGGTCAGGCCGGGGATCGAGAGATTAAGCTCGATGAAATCCAGCGCCTTCTGCACGCGCCAATGCACATTCTCCAGCTCGACAGCGAGGCCGGATGTCGCGCCGAGCAAGTGGATGACAGCGTTCATCGCGGCCTGTTGCTGCGCCTCGCGTAGCTCTGCCGCGACATGCAGCAGGTGAATGAGCGTATGGGCAAGCAGGGACGTGCCCGGATCGCGACCGGGGATCAAAGTCGCCACCAGATGCTCCATCTCCGGGAAGCGGCTCATCACCAGCGCGCGCGGCATCCGCAGCAGCAGCAATTGGTTATAATCTAGCCCAACCAGCTTGAACGGATAGCGCTCATCGATGAAGCAGATATCGCCCGCTGCCAATTGGCACTGATGCTGGCGCTGTACGGCAATGGAGGCGCCCTCAGCCTGCAACATCATGGTGAGGAACTGGCCCATTTCGCCCGTTTCTTTAGGCGCATAACTCACTTCAGCGGGCGCAGAGCAAACCGCGAATAAGGCGCCTGGCCCCACCCGGCGATGCAGGATTGCGCCCGCATTGGGGTTGGCTTCAATCGCCTGAATCGAAAGACCGGGAAAAACGGTTGGCGCGAGGCCCGTCCACATATCGGCACGCTTCGCGCGCTCGACACTACTGATGTCGAGGACCGATGAAAGCCCATCGAAATTAACTGTTTCCATCTCCACAAACTCCGGCCCAAGCATTGGCGAAACAGTCATTCTTGTCAAAGATATAAGGTGACGCGTTGCACCATTAACCTGAATTCTTGCCAAGCCGCAGGTCATCGGCCATGGGCGGGCGATGATGGTTCGCAAAATTCTCCCCGCGCTGCTTGCTGGCGCTTGTCCGTTTATTCTGGCTCCTCTTCATGCGCAAAATGCGGATGGGCCCAACGATATTATCGTGCTTGGGCGCGGCCTTGATCTGCCACCCGGCACGCCTGCCTATGGCTCTATCACCATAAATGAGGACAGGCTGAGCGAGGATGCCTCGGGCACGATCGAGCATGCGCTGGGCGATGTTGCTGGCTTCCAGCAGTTTCGCCGTTCCGATAGCCGCTCGGCCAATCCATCGTCTCAGGGCGTGACGCTGCGAGCGCTTGGCGGCAACGCCACTAGCCGCGCGGTGGTCTTACTGGATGGCGTGCCGCTGGCCGATCCCTTCTTCGGCTCGATACCCTTCAATGCGCTGGCGCTCGATACCATCGGTGCAGCCCGCATCACGCGGGGCGGCGGCGCGGGCAGCTTCGGCGCAGGCACCGTCGCGGGCACGATCGAACTGTTCAGTGCCGATCGCGCGCAATTGCCGCTCTACAGTGCGAGCGCGCTCTACGGGTCACGCAATGCGCAGCAACTTGCCGCGACGATCTCGCCCGATCTTGGCGCAGGCTTCGTGTCGCTCTCCGGCGATTATGCGCGGGGCGATGGCTTCTGGACGACGCCTGAGGGGCAGCGCGGCCCTGCCGATGTTCCGGCGCGTTACGAGACATGGTCCGTCACCGTGCGCGGCGTGGCTCCCATTGGCGATGGCGAAATTCAGGCGCGCATCAACCTGTTTCGTGATGATCGCACGCTGCGTTTTGCGGGCGCAGACAATGGCCAGGAAGGGCAGGATGCAAGCCTGCGCTACCTCTCGCGCGGCGATTGGCAGATCGAGGCGCTGGGCTATGTCCAGCTGCGCAATTTCAACAATATCGTGATCAGCTCCACGAGCTTCCGCCCGACGCTGAACCAGCGCAACACGCCATCGACGGGCCTTGGCGGCAAGCTGGAGGTGCGGCCTCCGGTTGGCGGCAATCATGTCCTGCGCATCGGGGCGGACAGCCGCTTCGCCACGGCTGACATGTATGAGGAAGCGCTCAACGCGATGACCGGCCTCGCCACCACGCGGCGCGATGCGACCGGGCGTCAGGTGACGAGCGGCTTCTACCTTGAGGATGACATCACCCTCGGCAATGTCGTGCTAACGGGCGGCGCACGGGCTGATTATTGGCGGATCAGCGGCGGACGCTTTACCGAGCGTAATGCGGCCACGGGTGCGACCACAACAACCAATTATGCCGCACGTGATGATTGGGAAACCAGCTTCCGCGCCGGACTTTTGTGGAAGCTCTCGCCCGCCATCGCCCTGCGCGGGGCGGGATACACCAGCTTCCGACTGCCGACGATCAACGAGCTGTATCGTGGCTTCACGGTGTTCCCGGTCGTGACGCAGGCCAATGCTGCCCTCCAGCCCGAGCGGTTGCGCGGCGCCGAGGCGGGCTTCGATCTGAAGCCGCTGCCGGGTGTGAGCCTCTCGGCCACCGCATTCTATAACCGGCTGGAGAATGCCATCGCCAATGTGACGATCGCTGCAAACACACGGCAGCGCCGCAATGTGGACGCTATCGTCGCCAAGGGGGTCGAACTCTCATGCGCGATCGATCTGGGCAGTTTCGATCTCGTAGCTTCCTATGCGTTCAACGACAGCAAGGTCGAAGGCAGCGGCCCTGCGGCATCGCTCGATGGGCTGCGCCCTGCCCAAAGCCCGCGCCATGGCGTGAGCGCAACGCTGGGCTGGAGCGGGCAGGGCGAGACCCGCCTTGCGATCACCGTGCGCCACGTCGGGGCACAGTTCGAGGATGATCTGCAGGCCGACCTGATGCCCGCCGCGACCACTGTTGACGGCTTTGCCCGCGTACCCATCACGGGCCGTCTGGCTGTTACGGGCCGGGTCGAAAATCTGTTCGATGAGCGGGTGGTGACGCGACAGGTTACGGCGGCCAGCGGCGCAGTCAGCACTGACCTTGGCACGCCGCAGACTTTCTGGATCGGGCTTCAGATCAAGGGTTGATCCGAGCGTAAGAAAAAGGGCGGCGCCGCGCTGGCACCGCCCTTACAATCTCAAAGCAGAGCGGATCAGGCCTTGCGCCGCTCCAGCCCGTTGGCGGCAGACAAGACTGCCTGCACAGACGCCGTCGCAATATCCTCATCCAGCCCAACGCCGAACACCGTCACGCCGTCATCGGTGCGGCACTCGACATAGGCGGCAGCGCGCACATCGCCGCCCTTGCCGATCGCATGCTCGCTATAATCAACCACATCGAGCCCGATGCCCAGCTCCTCGCGCAGGGCTGCGAGCACGGATGAGATGAGCCCATTGCCGCGACCTGAGATGCTCTGTTCGCTGCCATCATGCGCGATCTTGCCGGTGAAGACGCGATTGCCTGCTGGTCCACTCTCGGCATAGTCGACTAAAGTGTAAGGCTGCCCATCCGCCAGGCAATAATGCCTCTCAAAGGCTTCCCAAATATCGTTCGCGTGCAGCTCACGGCTGCTCTTGTCCGCCAGATCCTGCACGACGCGCGAGAAATCGGACTGGAGCCGCTTGGGCAGCTTGAGGCCCTTGTCCTGCTGCAGCACCCAGGCAACGCCGCCCTTGCCGGATTGCGAATTGACGCGGATCACCGCCTCATAAGAGCAGCCAATATCGGCCGGATCGATGGGCAGATAAGGCACATCCCACAGCTCGTCATTGCGCTGTTCCTGCGCCGCGAAGCCCTTCTTGATCGCGTCCTGATGGCTGCCGGAGAAGGCCGTGAACACCAGCTCACCCGCATAGGGGTGGCGCGGATGGACGGGCAACTGGTTGCAATAGGTTACTGTCTGCACGACCTCCTCGATATTCGAGAAGTCGAGGCCGGGCGCAACGCCCTGCGTGTAGAGATTGAGCGCGACCGTCACCAGATCGCAATTGCCCGTGCGCTCGCCATTGCCGAACAGGCAGCCCTCGACGCGGTCCGCGCCTGCCATCAGGCCGAGCTCAGCCGCCGCAACGCCGGTGCCCCGGTCATTATGAGGATGCAGCGACAGCACCACCGTATCGCGGTTGCGGATATGGCGACCGAACCATTCGATCTGGTCTGCATAGATGTTGGGCGTCGCTGCCTCGACCGTCGCGGGCAGATTCAGGATCAGCGGCTTCTCAGCGGTTGGCTGGAGAATATCCATCACCGCCTCGCAGCACTCCAGGCTGAAATCCAGCTCGGCGGTGGAGAAGGTCTCCGGGCTATATTCAAAATGCCAATCGGTATTGGGCTGCTTGGCCGCTTCATCGCGAATGATCTTGGCTGCATCGATGGCGATCTGTTTGATTTGCGGGCGATCCATGTTGAACACAATGCGCCGCCATGCCGGGGAGACGGCATTATACACATGTACGATGGCTTTCTTCGCGCCCTGCAGGCTCTCAAAGCTGCGCTCAATCAGATCGCGGCGCGCCTGCGTCAGGATCTGGATGATCACATCATCGGGAATGCTATCCGAGCGCACGAGCCCGGAGATGAAATCAAACTCAGTCGCACCCGCAGAGGGGAAGCCGACCTCAATCTCCTTGAGGCCCACACGCGTGAGCAGCTCAAAGAAACGGGTCTTCTTCTCCGTATCCATCGGATCGATCAGCGCCTGATTGCCATCGCGCAGATCGGTCGAGAGCCAGCGCGGTGGCTTGGTAACTGTGCGGGAGGGCCATTGCCGGTCGGGCAGATCGACCTGCGGGAAGGCGCGATATTTAACGGAAGGATCAGTCAGCATCATGGCTCGAACATTTCATTAGTCACTGGCAAGGGCGATCAGGCTTCGCTGACCTTGCCCAGTGCGTTTTTGATGAATTGGCTGTCTTGGCCCTTAAGCGCAGCGGGCCGCCTGCGGCAACCGCATCCTCGCGCCTAAGGGCGCGTAAGTCGTGTAAGGCGAATGATCAGCCGCAAGTCCATGCGCGCCTCAATGCACAAAAATGCCGCGCGCGTCCAGTCTCGATTGGGGGAGGGCGGTTGCAGGAACTCAGTCGTCTCCCTGCCGTTCTACATATCATGAACGTATTGCCGGAGACGCGCAAAAAATCGCGTGGTAACAGGCGGTTGTCGAATATCAATTTTTGGCTTGATTTTGCGATTTTCACGCGCAGTATGTTGCAATGCACAATAAGATAGAGAAACAGAAAAACAGATGACCTGTTCCGAAATGCTGGGCGAGGCGGGTAAAGTTCGCGATTGTTATGCGGTCGTGCAGCAGTGGGTCGCTGAAACCGGCATTGAAGGATTGCACAGGCGGCTTGGCGAGGCCGAAGCGATCTTCCGGCGGATCGGCATCACCTTTGCGGTTTATGGAGAGGGCGGCGATCCCGAGCGGTTGATCCCGTTCGATTTGCTCCCGCGCATTTTCACTGCCGCGGAATGGGCAAGGCTGGAAGCCGGGATCAGGCAGCGCGCCGCCGCGCTCAACGCCTTCCTGCTCGACGTTTACAATCGTGGCGAGATTATCCGGGCGGGTATCGTGCCTGCGGATATTGTGTATCAGAACAAGGCTTATAAGCCGGAGATGGCCGGGTTCACGCCGCCGGGCCGCGTTTATAGCCATATCGTCGGCATCGATATCGTGCGCACCGGCCTTGAAGATTTCATGGTGCTGGAGGATAATTGCCGCACGCCGTCCGGCGTCTCCTACATGCTCGAAAATCGCGAGATCATGACGCGCATGTTCCCCGAGCTTTTCGCGCGGGAACGTGTCGCGCCGGTGGATGATTACCCGAGCCAATTGCTCCGCTCGCTTCAGGAGGTCGCACCGCCTGCCTGCACGGGCGATCCGCAAGTCGTGGTGCTCACCCCCGGCGCCTTCAACAGCGCTTATTATGAGCATAGCTATCTGGCCGATCTGATGGGCGTCGAGCTTGTCGAGCCTGCCGATCTGTTCGTGGATGATGGGCTGGTCTTCATGAAGACCACTAGAGGCCCCAAGCGTGTCGACGTGATTTATCGCCGCATTGATGATGATTTCATCGATCCGCTCGCCTTCCGGCCGGACAGCATGTTGGGCGTCCCCGGCCTGTTTAATGCCTATCGCGGTGGCGGCGTGACGCTCTGTTCCGCGCCGGGCGCAGGCATTGCGGACGACAAAGCCATCTATGTCTATGTACCGGAGATGATCCGCTTCTATCTGGGCGAGACAGCGATCCTGCAAAATGTGCCGACTTTCCAATGCGGCAAGCCGGATGATTTTGCCTATGTGATGGAGCATCTCCCCGAACTGGTCGTCAAGGAAGTGCATGGTTCGGGCGGCTACGGCATGCTCATTGGCCCCAAAGCGACGACCAAAGAGATTGAGACCTATGCCTTGCGCATCCGGGCCAACCCGTCCGAGTTCATCGCCCAGCCGACGCTCGATCTCTCGACTTCGCCCACAATGGGGCCGAGCGGTCTGGTCGAGCGACATGTGGATTTCCGCCCATTCTGCCTCGTCGGCAAGCAGATCCGCCTCGTGCAGGGCGGTCTGACCCGTGTCGCGCTGGCCGAGGGGTCGCTGGTCGTCAATTCCAGTCAGGGGGGCGGGGTGAAAGATACCTGGGTGCTGCGATGATGCGCCACCAGCCAGACGATACCGCGCCCATGACCGGAAAGAGAGCAGGCCCATGCTGAGCCGCACCGCAGAAAATCTATATTGGATGGCCCGCTACATGGAGCGGGCCGAGGCGACCGCGCGCTTGCTCACAATGGGCCAGCGCATGGCGATCCTGCCGGGCGCGACGATGCGCGATGAATGGCGCTCAGTCGTGCAAGTGACCGAGTGTGAGGATGTGTTCGGCAAGGATGCGATCATTCGTGAGAGCGATATTGTCGAGCATCTCATCCTCAATCCCGATAATCCCTCCTCGATCCGCTCCTGCCTCGCGCGCGCCCGCGCTAATGGCAAAACCGTGCGCACGGCGCTCACGCAGGAAATGTGGGAAGCGCTCAATGAGGGCTGGCGCAAGCTGGAAAGCTATGGTGTGGCTGACGCCCGTCGCGATTTCGCCGAGCTGATCGACTGGGTGAAGAGCCGCGCCATGACCTTTCGGGGCGCCACCGAAAGCGGCCAGTTGCGCAATGAAGGGCATGATTTTCTGCGCGTCGGCGGCGCGTTAGAGCGGGCGCAGATGACGCTGCGGCTGCTCGATGTGAAATATTATGTGCTGCTGCCAGAGACGGAAGTCGTCGGCGGCCATCGCGACCATTATCAGTGGACGTCCGTGCTCCACGCTCTCTCCGGCAGCCGCGCCTACCACCATGTATATGGCGGCTCTTACACGCCTGCACAGATCACCGACTTTCTCATGCTCAACCGGCAATTCCCGCGCAGCGTGCTCTATTGCCTCGATCAGATCGCTTATCGTCTGCAGCGCCTCGCCAGTTGGCATGGTCAGCGTACGCCTGCGAATCTGCGGAGCGAGGAGATGGTCGCCACGCTCTCGCGTGAGAATAGCGGCGATATTTTCAGGCAAGGGCTGCACGAAACCGTGCAGAGCGAACTCGTCCAGTGTAACATGCTGGGATATGAAATCGCCGAAGCCTATCATTTCGGTTGAACTGGAGGCGGGCAGGCCATGCGGATCACGATCCGTCACGAGACGACATATGACTATTCCGAGGCGGCGGCAGGCGTAGTCATGCGCCTCCGCCTTACCCCGGCGAGCAGCAACACCCAGACGGTGGAGAATTGGCGCGTCACCATCAATGATGCGCCGGTCGAACGGTGGATAACCAACGGCTATAATGATTCCGAAGCCGTGTGGCGGGCGCCTGGCCGGTTGGATGCGGCAAAGATTGTCGCGGAAGGTGAGATCACAACGTTCAACACGGCAGGCGTGTTGCGTCCGGCCTTTGGCGCTGTCCGTCCGCAATTGTTTATGCGCTCATCGCCGCTCACGGAAATAGATGAGCGGATTGCCGATTTTGCCGAGCAGGCGCGCAGTGCGAGCGGGCAGCTTTCCAGTCTGCACGGGCTTTGCGAACTCGTGCATGATGAGATCAACTTTCGCTCGGGCAGCACCGATTTCGAGACGACCGCCGCACAGGCGCTAGCGCAGAAATCCGGCGTCTGTCAGGATCAGACCCACATCTTCATCGCCGCCGCGCGCAGTCTTGGCATTCCCGCCCGCTATGTCGTGGGCTATTTGCGCGATAACGAGCGACCCGATGGCGAGCATGACGCCCATGCCTGGGCAGAAGCCTATGTGGAGTCGATCGGCTGGATCGGCTTTGATTCAACGCTCGGCCATTGTCCCGTCGAGGGACATGTGCGGCTTTGCTGTGGCCTGGACGCTGCGGACGCAGCGCCAATTCGCGGGATAATGGTCACAGGCGGCGAAACAATATTGTCGCATGACGTTCAAATCGTCAGTTTGCCTCCTAAAGAAGAATCACAGTCACAAACACAGCAGTGAGTCGCGCAAAGGCGGAAAACCGCCGCGGGCGCATGAAGGGGTAGATAATGACTTATTGCGTGGCGTTACGGGTCGAAGCAGGCCTTGTGATGCTCTCGGATACCAGGACCAATGCCGGGCTCGATAATATCGGCATGTTCCGCAAGACCTTCACTTATGAGCGGCCCGGCGAGCGGGCGATTGCCTTGCTCTGTTCGGGCAATCTCTCGGTCACGCAGGAGGTGCGCACCAAGCTCTCGCGCGCCATGAAGGATGCGGTCGAAGATCCTGAAATCGAAACGCTTTTGAACTGCGCAACCATGCATCGCGCCGCCCATCTGGTGGGCGAGGCGATGAAGACGGTGCAGACCGAAATGCGCACCGGCATGAGCGCCAGCAATGTGTCGCTCGGTGCCAGCATCATCGTGTGCGGCCAGCGCAAGGGCGGCAAGCCGCGCCTCTACCTCGTCTATTCCGAGGGCAATTTCATCGAGGCGACGGCCGACACGCCCTTCTTCCAGATTGGCGAGCATAAATATGGCAAGCCCATCCTCGATCGCATGATCACGCCTGCAACCTCGCTGTCCGACGCTGCCAAGGCTGTCTGCGTCTCAATGGATTCGACTTTGCGCTCCAATCTCTCGGTCGGCATGCCGCTGGACCTCACCATCATCGAGCGCGACTCATTTGCCTTCGGCCTGCGCCGTCGGATTGAGGCCAATGATGCCGAGTTCAACACAATCTCGCGCGAGTGGGGGCATGTGCTGAAGGCAGGCTTTGATTCTCTGCCATCGATGGTGGATTGATCCAGCGCCTGAAAGCAAAGCTGTCTGCCCCCTAACGGAGCATTTTTCGGCAGGCCGTTGTCTTCCGCGCGCCAAAGCCTAAATGCTGACAATGTTCGCAGCGCGTCCAGCGCCTGCATTGTCGTTTCGAGGAAAGTTCTGCTCCCATGACCGCTACCCATAGTTCGCGCATGATCATTCTTGGCTCGGGTCCGGCGGGCCTCTCTGCTGCCATTTACGCCGCGCGCGCCGGTATGGCGCCCATCGTGGTGCAGGGGATGCAGCCCGGCGGTCAGCTGACCATCACCACCGACGTTGAGAATTACCCCGGCTTCCGCGAAGTCATCCAGGGGCCCTGGCTCATGGAGCAGATGCAGGCGCAGGCAGAGCATGTCGGCACGCAGATGATGTATGATCAGATCGTCGATGTTGATCTGAGCAAGCGCCCCTTCAAGCTGACCGGCGACGGCGGCACCGAATATTATGGCGATACACTGGTGATTGCCACCGGTGCGCAGGCCAAATGGCTGGGGCTTGAGAGCGAGCAGTTACTGCAGGGCAAGGGCGTCTCCGCTTGCGCGACCTGCGATGGCTTCTTCTATCGGGGCAAGAAGGTGGTCGTTATCGGCGGCGGCAACACGGCGGTTGAAGAGGCGCTTTACCTCACCAATCACAGCCATGATGTGACGCTGATCCACCGTCGCGACAGCTTGCGTGCCGAGAAGATCCTGCAAGAACGTCTATTCGCCCACCCGAACATCAAGGTTCTGTGGAACAAGGGCGTCGAGCGCTTTGTTGGCGGTGGCCAGCCCGAGGGTCTGGTCGGCGTCGATCTGGTGGATACGGTCACCGGCGAGAAGAGCCACATCGAGACGGATGGCGCATTCGTCGCCATCGGCCACAAGCCAGCGACGGAATTATTCGAGGGCAAGCTGCCGCTCGATGAGGGCTATCTGCTCGTCGACAAGGGCACGAGCCACACCAATGTGCCCGGTGTTTTCGCGGCGGGCGATGTGACTGACAAAATCTATCGTC
>CAMLFF010000002.1 GCA_946479185.1 uncultured Sphingobium sp. | reverse complement strand
ACTGAGTTTCAGGAATGGTCCGTGGAGGCGATGCCCGACACCGGCAAGAGAAAGCCATTCTGGTTTTCCGTGCCATCGCAGCCGATCTTTGCTTTCGCTGGCATCTGGCGGCCAACCGAGGCCGAGCCGGTCTTCTCGTTCCTGACCTGTGGCTATGATGGCGATGCGGCAAACCATGTCGTCGGCGCGATCCACCCCAAGGCCTGCCCTGTCGTGCTGCACCCAGAGGACTATGACCGCTGGCTACACGCGGATCTGGATGAAGCCCTCAGCCTCGCCGCGCCTTACCCCAGCCAGCTAATGGCCGTTGGCGAATAAAATCGTTGACCGTCCCAATATGTAACTCACCGCAACCATTATAAAATAGACGAATCATTAACCATCGTTCATGCCCGCCTCTCACTGTGGGAGGTGGACGACATGAAGAAGTTATTGATTGCGGCCCTGTTGGGCTGCGCGGCGATGCCTGCTCAGGCGGCGCAATTCATCCGTTATGAAGGATGGGGAAGTGCGGTCGGCGGCTATAATTCGTACGTGAATGGTGAATACACTCCCGGAATTTATTATGGCTCCGCCCATATCGTGGCGGATTTCTCACTTGAGGGTTCCGGTTGCAACACCATGCAATATCGATGCTCGCGCACTGAGACGTCGCTAACCTTCACGACCGTCGATGCACGAAATCCATTCACGTTTACCCTCAATTTTAGCGAACCGCTCGACGGGCAGTATCCGCTGTCAAATGAGACCTTTATCGGCGGCACACTCCAAGGCTTCGCGTATTCGATTCCGGGCGTGACCGGTCTGCACTCTGCCAGCCCGGGCACTGGATATATCCAGGGACTCACCGTCACGACATACACCGTAGACGGATACAAGGCGGCCGAAATTTATGGCAGTATCGTCGCTTCTGCCATCCCCGAGCCCGCAACATGGGCAATGATGATTGCAGGCTTTGGGCTTGCGGGTGCGGCGCTTCGTCGTCGTAGGGCAACGGTCCAGTTCGCCTAATCTCTGCGCCTCCGCTTGCTTGCCGAGCGGAAGCCGTGAAAGATGCCAGCGACGAGATCCTCCATCGGATTTTTGCTGGGTCGAAAATCGGTTTTAGCCGGGAGGAACAGCAGTTCGTCCCGGCTTTTACATTGCCCGCAGATCAGTCTGGCGACGGCCCTGTCGACGGTCTGAGGAAGCACGGCGATCTTCTTGCCCCGATTGCAGCGGAAGCACCAAACGCGCAGGTCGCAACCCGCTTCCACCTGTTTTCTGAGACTCGGCATATGAGAACATTAGCGGAACATTCATGGCGTTCGCAATCACTGCTCTTCGGCGAGCATGCCCCGCGCAGCATCATATTGAGCATAGCAGCCCTTCAGCGCGACCCGGATTCCGTCTGATCGGGCAGCTTCCCTTGTAAGAAACTGCGCATCCTCGCGGAAAAGGAAGGCTCCAGTTCCTCCGGCGGCAACCGAACAAGCCCCGGCAATTGTGGTGGTGGTGGCGGGGGTGCCACGACCTGGCCGCGCGCGCAGCTCGTCAAGAGCAGCATCACGATCAGCATTGATACTGGCGATCTCATTGGAGGTGTCCTTTCTGATGGCGACGGCTTTGGCTTCCAAGGTGGCCGCTTTGGCCTTCCAGCGCTTTGCCGTGGCGATGGTCTGCTGGTGGATGCTCTCGATTGTGGCGTCTCGTGAAATCCGCTTTGTTCGCTCATTGCGCCATGCGGCCGATGTGAGCAGGCCAGCGACAACGAGGGCGGCAATGACGAGCTCGCGATAGTATTTGGCTAACACAATCATTGTTCGCTCTCCGTGACCTTAGCCTTGGCAACGCTGCGATCCTTCAGGGCGATCGCACCCGCCGTCGCGCCGATGCACGTCGCGATCCCCGCAGGGTAGGCGAGGCAGAAACTATCGAAAGATGCCACGATCTTCCCAGCCCAAACGAGCGCAGGGGCCATCACAATGAAGGTGATTGAGCCGAACGCGCCAATGACGCGCTGGACCTCATAGGTGCCACCAATGCCTTTGAGGGCGTCGAGAATGCTCATGCTGCGATCCGCGCAAGCCAGCCATACAGGAACGTTTCGTTAGCGGCGCGCCCCTCTGCCAGCGAGAGATAATGTTCGCCCTGGATAGCATTCAGCAGCAACAACAACCGCCTCACGCCTTCAGCGCCCCGCTTGTCGATATAGGCGGTCAGCGCAGTGCGCGTAGCAGGCCCAGCAGAGCCATCTGCCGCTAGGTCGGCATAATCCTTGCCATTGCGGTTGAGGCCGTTGAGAGCGCGCTGCAGAAAGGTTGCGGCGACCTTTGGCCCCATGTTCACACCCGTGTCCACGAGCTCCGCAGCGATTGGCATCGAGATGGTGGCGATCTTGTCGAAGCCGGGTGCCACGACATACTTGCGATAGTAAATGTCATAGGCGCGCTGGCGCGGCAGATCCCGCATGGGGCCCATGTAGCCATCGGCGCGAGCCACAGCGATGGTGATGCCCCAATTCGTTTCCCCGCCGCGATCGTTGGGGTCATTGACGTATTTGCCTTCTGCGGCGATCACTCCATCAATGATTTGGCTGATCGTGGTCATGCGTCACGCTCCTTTCTCGCGAGGCTATCAACAGCGGCCACCTTGGCCGCCTCCTGCGCAATCACGCTCTTGATGCCGAGTTGGGCGCGCAGTATCCCCATTTCCTCAGCCTGATCGGCGTGCTTCTTCGTGCACTCGTTGAGCTCCGCGCGGATCTGCTTGTTCTCGGCCTTCAGATCGGCCACGTCAGCGGTGAGCGACTGCAACAGGCTATCGTTGATGCGGTCCAAGCGATCTTCGCGCCGATCGTCACGTGAGGCTTTGAATGGGAATAGCCATGCGAGGAACCGCAGACCAAGACCCAAGACGGCGACGAACGCGCCACCACCTGCACCGGCCTTGAGCCAGTCGAAAAGTTCGCCTTCCATCGCCTGCGCGTGCCCCGCTTTCATTGTGTGTGCGCCTGAAGTCATGCCGCCGCCGCAATATCATCCACCAGCTGGCGGAGGGCTCTGAAGGCAGGCTGATCGGTATGGACGCCGTTCTGTTTGGTTAGGTAGCCAAAGCCCTGAATTTGCCCCAGACCTGACCCGCTCGGCCCACTTTGCCCTGCATTCCAGTACCGTCGCTCGGCGTCTTGGAAGAGGAACAGGTAGCCCCCGACTTTCTGGCGCCATTCATCGTTCTGATAATACATCTCGCCTTCTTCGGCCGCACTCTCTCGAGCCGCATTATATGCAGCCAGGAGACCCGCGCGATGCTCAGGAGGAACGTCCCAAAAGACGGTGTGCGTTCCGCCTTCATAAGTTCCCATGTGGGGAATAGCGGCCAACGCAGCACCACGATTAAACATGGCCCGCCGGAAACTATGCTTCCTTGCCCTGCGATCTGCGATGAGTGCGTTCGCATTGGCGCGGCGCACGCCAAACAGCCATGTGTTGAACGCGGCCTGGTCGGCATAATTACGCATTCCCGCATGATCGTTCCAACTGATGCCACCACCTTCGTAGGCAGTTGTCGCACAGACATCGACGTGCAGATATGCGTCCTGATACATTAGGAGGTCAGCGCGGGACTCTTCCGGTTGGTTGATATCGCAACCATAGAAGGAGACGACGCGATCTGGCCCCAAGATCGCCCTTGCCATTTGCGCAGTCCATGCCTGCTCAACAAGCTGCCAACGATAGCCAACCGTCCTGATAATGCCAGCCTGAGCGGAGTTGATCAGAACTTCAAAATTGGCATCCGTCGAGGCAGGAATTGTTGTGTCGATCGGCACGGGCGATGCCGAGATTACCCGCACAAGGTTCGGCTGATAATCGCTGCGCGAATAGATGAATACCTCGCCTGTGTTGAAGACACGCAAGGTCTTGTTGGCACCCGCAACTGTAGCACCGCCAGGTCCACCAGTGACGGGGTTAAATTCTTCCTGAGTGACCACGGTGCCGGGGGCAAGGGAGCCCTCAATCCAGTGTCCATCTGTGAAGCCTTTCTCCTGCGCCAACACGCGCATCCGCCCATAAACATTGTTGAACTGCTCGTTAAGCTCTTCAACGCCCAGCTTTGCGGAGGGGTGAGCATTCGCAGCAAACCGTGTCACCCAATCGGTTTTGTAAGCGCGGTCGACGAAAACCCCGAAGGTCCGATAAATCATCGGAACTCCCTCATGGGTCATTTTAGCCCAGAACTCAGGCCGTTCAGACCGGGAGTGGCTATTCGCTGTGGGATGCTCGGTCTGATCATTCTTCATCGAGCGCAGGCCAACGCCCGCCCAGTCTTCCGCAAATTGCTGGTTTAGCGCCTGGCCTTCCTCACGCTCCTGCCCGATGAGGAAGCAGGTCGGGTAAGGGAACCCTTCCGGTGGAATGGTAAGGCCGCCAGACTTCGTGATGACGATTGCCATACTGGCGACGTCCGCCGTGGGGGTGATATCTATACGGTCGCCGGTGTTGTTCGATGTCGTAGCGTTATTGCCCCATGTCGGGGTGAAGGTGTATGGCCCCCCTTCAAGCGCAAAACGGTAAGGTCCGACACGCGCACCATCAAAAGTCCTGCCCTCAAAAACTGAAAAAAGCAGCGCATCATAGCCTGCCGGGATCGGATCAACGACGAGGCCCTCATAATTTGTTGGGGCATAATCATGAGCGTGTGTGCTTGTATTATACCAGCGCCAGTGCCCGCGTAGAGCCACGTCCATTGGCATGTCTGCTGTAGAATAGCTGACGAGCGCGCCAATATTCATGCCTACGACCGTTTCTGTAACTGGCTCATACACAGGCACGTCGATTATGGGGTGATCGAGGTAGTTCGCTGGGTTGGCCGTCTCACGAACCCGCAAAAACCCACTGCCTGCCTCAACAAGCGCATCTGGCACCGGCAAACCGATTTCAACGGGCGTCCCGGTGGACAGGCCGGTGAAGCTGACGATTTCGCCATAGCTCTGACCATCGTCTGAGAGGATCACGGCCTGCACATTGGCATAGTCGCTGGTCAGCGTCACCGTCGCGGCCACTGGCTCGGCAAGCGTTGGCTCGTTGAAGGCGACGCTCGCGACTTCCAGCCCGACATCAGGCGCGGCCACCAGCGTCATTTTGCTGGCGACGTTGAACGGGATCGTGGGATTGGCTGCATCTGGCGCGGAATGGTAGCTGAACGCCACCTGGTTAGTCAGCGTCAGCCCTGTAATCTCCACGCCAGATGCGCCGCCTGCGTCAATGCGCTCGTCACCCCGGAAGAACTTTGCGTATTGCACCCCATCGACAACCTGTGCATCGACACGAAACCTTGTTCCATTCGCATTCGGCGTAGCACTAAAGCTAGTGAGGCTGCTTTCCACGCCGCCGACGATCTTTTTGGCTTGGAAACCATGACCTTTGATATCAAATAATATCGTATTGCTGGCGTCTACATAGTTAACGTAGATGCCTCGAATTGTTGAATTGTAAGCACCTGCAACGCCGCCAAAATCCAACACGGCATCGAAACTGTAGGAACTGCCCGGCATGACATGCTTATGGACAGGCGGTGGCCAACCACCGCCCTCATAGCGCAGGTGGCCGTTATGATATTCGGTTTGATTTGCTGGACCATCCCAACCACCCGTGCCCGCAAAATCCGTCCCGTTCGCAATAGCGGACGTTGCGCCATCATATGACCAGACCGTGTTGTCTTGAGGTACGGCGTAGCCAAGGCTGTCGGTGGCTGCATCGCCATTAGCGCGGGCCTTGACAAGCCACCCAGCAGACACTGCGCTGTAGAGCAATGACGTTCCGTTCTGCCCGCTGATTTCCGTGCCATCATCCCTGTGCCACGTCCACGTCGCGCCGGAAAAGCTGGCCGCGTTCGTGATTTCAAAGCGTGAGAGGGCGTCGTTGGAAATGATGGCGACAACAGGCAGGGCGTCGGCCTCCAGCACAAAGCTAGCCGTCGCCGCCGTTCCAGTGTTGCCCGCAAGATCGGTCGCAGGCGCCGAAATGCTGATCGTACCATCGCCCAGCTCAGCCAGATCCCCTGTGGTCAATACAACTGCGACCGGGGAGCCAGTGCCGGTGATCGTCTTCACAACCGAGTTTGACCCGCGCGTGAACGTCACAGGCACCGTGCTGCCAGTCTCCGCAGAGACCGTGATCACACCCGTGCCCGCCGTCGCCTCAGCATGGCTCGCCCCATCGGCCACGCCAGCCCCCAGCGCGATCGTTGGAGTTGCAGGTGCGGTCGTATCGACCTTCCACGATCCATTGTCAGCCAGCGCGCCATGCGTGAGCGTGGCGGCATTGCCCGCGCTGTCGATGATCGTGCCGCCGTTATTCTGGAAGCTGTTGGCCGCGACCGAGATGCCGTTCGCATCGGTGTCGCCAGTCTGAATGACGCGCTCGAAAACCAGCGTGTTGCTGCCACTGCCACTGACATAATTGGCATAGACCGTGGTGGCGCCGATGACGTGAGCAATGCGCGGCGTGCCGCCCGACGTGTTGACGAACAGTACCTTGGAATTGACGATGGTGAAGCGTGCAATATCGCCCGCATTGAGGAAGCCATTGACCGCGCCGACCCCAGACAAAGCCACGCTGGTCACTGTCGATGCGATGGTGTCGATCGTGATGTTGCGGGTCGCTTCGGCACTTGTGACGCCAGCCAAGCTGGCGGTCGCGCGGATCGTTTTGACGCCCTGACCCCATGCGACAAGCTCGCCTGCAATTGGGTTGTAGCTCCAGACGCCGAGGCCGCTTGCAACGATGTTGCGAACATTCGCGTCGATTGTCAGCGCGATGGTCGCACCTGCAGCGGACGTGCCCGTGATCGCATCGGTCACCTCGTTGGCATTGACGATATTGTTGCCAGCGACAGCGTTGATGACCGGCGGCGAAACAGGAACCGCGACGGTGACACCAGTCAGCGCGACAGACCAAGGAAGCCTGCACCCATCGGCGCCGGTCGCGGTGCCGTTCGCGGACTGGGTTTGGCCGGGATTGATGCCGACCGCCGCGATGATGCCACCATCGCTCGAAAGCGAAAGGTTCGCATGGCCCGCCGTGAGCGCGTAATTGATGGGCGTTGCGAGGCCCATCGATGGGAGCCGCATGACCGTTCCTGAAACGGTCGTTACGAGCTGAACAAAGCTCTTCGCACGGGTGCGGCCTCTGCGTCGGGTTGAGGGTGCGCCAATCATCAGCTGACCGCGATGACGGAGATGCGTTCGCCGCTCTGCAGAAACCGGATGTCGCTGTCGCCATCCCACCACCGTTCGCCGGTGGCGCTTGCGACAGCATCTTTGCCGATGCGCAGGCGGCAGTCCGCCCCGTCGACCGCGATCCGGTAGAGACCGCCGAATGTGGCTGCTGCGCTGTGATTGGCAGCCGGGCCAATATCCAGATCGATGCAGTCGCCCTTTTGCCCCCCGACGATCGCCATCGCCTGACCATTTGATAGGCGCGCCCAACCCTTTGCGTCATTGCCATGAGGAGTGATGTAAACTTTGGCCATCGCGCGGCGCATCCCTTCGATCGGTCTTTCCCGATTTCTGACGATGTGCCCGCCGCCATTCGAGCCGCTGAACTTGTGAAGCGCGCGTTCACAAGCGCGCGTGGATGCAAAGGTCGCGCAGGTTGCTCTTTTGGGCGGCATGACAGACGCGGCCACCCTATCCGGTATCGACCTTTCGCGCCTTCCAGCGCCCAATGTCGTCGAGACGCTCAGCTATGAGGCGATCTACGCCGAAATGGTGGCGCGCCTGCGCACCTTCATCCCGGATTTCGATGACAGTCTGGAATCCGATCCGGTCGTTCGCGTGCTGCAGGTCGCCGCCTATTTCCGGTTTCTGGACCGGCAGCGGATCAATGATGCGGCGCGCGCCCTCATGGTCGCCTATGCGCGCGGCGCGGATCTCGATCAGCTCGGTGCGGCCTTCAGCGTGCCTCGGCTCGTGCTGGTCCCGGCGGATGAGGAAGAGAATATCCCCGACGTGATGGAGGATGATGATGATTTCCGGAGGCGGATCATCCTGGCACCGGAAAGCTACTCGGTTGCAGGGCCATCGGGCGCCTATCTTTACCACACGCTCGCCGCTGATGGCGACGTTCTGGACGCTTCAGCGCTGAGCCCCGCGCCAGCGGAGGTCACCGTTTATGTCCTTTCCCGCACGGGCACTGGAGCGGCTTCGCCTGCTTTGCTGGCAAAGGTGGAGGCGGCTCTCTCAGATGAGACGGTGCGGCCCATCGCAGACCGGCTGACGGTCCAGTCCGTGACCATCGTCAACTATGCGATCGAGGCGGAAATAACGACATATCCGGGGCCGGATGCTGCCGTTGTGCTGGCGCAGGCTCAGTCGCGCGCCGAGGCATTCGCCGCTGAGCAAAAGCGCATCGGGCGGGATATCACGCGCTCCGGCCTGTTCGCGGCCTTGCACGTCGCCGGTGTCCAGAATGTGGAACTGATCCACCCGCCTGCCGATATCGAGATTTCGGCCAATGAGGCGGGCGCCTGCACGGGCATCACTCTGTACATCACAGGCACGGACGAATGAGCCTGCTGCCGCCCAACGCCACCGCGCTAGAGAAAGCGGTTGAGCAGGCGCTCAACGTGCCGGAATTGCCGGTTGAGCTGCGCAAGCTCTGGTCACCCGCCACCTGTCCGGAGGAACTGCTGCCTTGGTTGGCATGGTCGCTCTCGGTCGATGAGTGGAGAGCGGACTGGCCGCTTGTCGTGCGCCGCCGCGTCGTCGCTCAGTCCATCTCTGTCCATCGCCGCAAGGGCACCGTCGCAGCCGTGCAGGAAGCCATCGCCGCATTCGGCGGCAGCATCACGGTGCAGGAATGGTGGCAGATGGATCCGCCGGGCGCGCCGGGCAGCTTCTCGCTCATCCTCGCGCTGGGCGAGCTGAACGGCGCGGCGCCCAATGCCAGCTATGTGGCGGACACGATCCGGCAGGTGGTGCTGGCCAAGCCGCTGTCCCGCCCGTTCGATTTCACCCTCGCGATTGCTGCATCCGGCACCATCGGCGTCGTCGCGGCCCTGCGGCCCCTCACATCCATTCGCCTGAACATGGCAGCCTGAAGGATATATCATGGCCCTTCAACTCATCGTCACAAATGCGGGCCGCGCTGCGCTGGTCAATGCTGAGAATACCGGCACTGCGCCGGTTCTGATCGCGCAATTGGGCCTGACCGCGACGGCAGTGACCCCACAGGCCACTGCGACGACGTTGCCCGGCGAGTTCAAGCGCATCGCTGGTCTGTCTGGCGCGTCAATCGCAGACGATACGATCCATATGATCGCGCGGGACAATACGAGCGATACCTATACCGTGCGGGCCTTCGCCCTGTATCTGGCTGATGGCACCTTGTTCGCCCTTTATGGTCAGGCCGCGCCGTTGCTGGAAAAGGCTGCAGCGTCGAGCGCGATGTTCATGGCCGATGTGCGGTTTGTGGATCTGCTCGCTGCCGACCTGACATTCGGGGATGTGACCTTCCTCAATCCGCCCGCCACGGAGACGGTGCAGGGTGTCGCCGAGCTGGCGACGCAAGCGGAGAGTGATGCCGGGATCGATGATCAGCGCATCGTCACGCCCAAGAAGGCGCGGGCCAGCTTCCTCACCTGGGCAACCAGCATGTTTGCGGATGTGTGGCGCGCCAGCAATGATGGGGCCGGATCGGGCATGGACGCTGATCTGCTCGATGGGCAGCAGGGGAGCTGGTATTCGAACATCATTGCTCGGCTAGGTTACATTCCAGCAAGCCAAGCCGGAGATATTTTCAGCGGGACTGTGCGTGTGAGAGTCGCAGGAAATGGCTACGTCGAACTCGTTGGTAGCCCCGGCGGTGACACTGGCGTCATCCATTTTTCCGGCAATGACGGTGTGAGAAAGGGGTATATCTACGTTCCGATTGCAGGCGCTATGGTATACGGAAGCGACACTGGGGCCGGACATAAGTTCATCGGTGGACAACTTTGGCGTGATGGCTTTGCAGTGTGGGATGCGGCCATCGATGGAGCGGGGTCAGGCATGGATGCCGATATGCTCGACGGTCATCACGCCACCGCGTTTGATCGCATTGTTCAGCAAAATTTGAGCGCCATCGATGGCTATGAGGTTTATGCCTCTGGCAAAAAGGAGTGCTGGACGACCCTGACAGTTCCTGCGGACGGCGCCGTGACATGGAGCCTGCCGATTGAGCACTCATCGTGGATCAATCCGGTCATTTCGATGTCCATTCAAAATGGTGAAATTAATGCTCAGCAAACTGTGGGGGTCGTGTCTGCGAGCTTGACCTCGGTTACGGTCTATTCTGCCGTCAACTACCCAACAACCATTCGCGTCCAAACCAAAGGAGTCTGACATGGCAGGGGACGAAACCAACGCTGCGACGTTCAAGATTGGGACGTTCGATAGCGCCGCACAGGTCGTGCCAGTCACCTTCACGATCGGCGTGATTGTGCACAAGCGAACCGTCAATGCGGTGCTGAAGGAGGATGGCAGCTATGACCGCGTTGCGACCCGCAAGCGCGTCGAGGATGTTGCGCGGGGTGTTGTCGAGAAGGTCGCTTGCGGCGTCATCCGCGCAGATCCAGCCTGATTTTCCCGTTGACCGAATCGTGCAGTGTTCCTCATATGTTCTTTTCGGGAGAATGTGATGGAACGTATTGATGAAATTCGTGACGCCGTCGCGCGAGAGCTGGAAAGACGCGGGTTTGATAATCGCCAATTTCTGAGCGAGATCAGGGCAGGGCAGCGTGATGATGGCCCGTTCATGATGGGCGCCTTGGCGTGCGCGCAATTGCTATTGGCTTGAACACAGCACGATCAGACTAGCCGAAGCTTCGAATTGTTGGCACTATTCCTCTATGGGGGATAACATGGCATTGATTGATGGAATTTATATAGGCTTCATGGCTGGCGAGAGCGGCAACGGCCTCGCAATGTTCACATTTCTAAACGGTACTATCGCGGGGTCAGACGCAGCTGGCGTCACCTTTGATGGAAAATATGAGACTACCGACAGCGGCCACGTCGGCGACGTTTCGGTTGCAGTGCCAGGGCAAATCACAGTGGTTCAGGGGGCTTCTACTGGCCCCGGAGGAATGAACTACGTGGTTAAGCTGGCACTACCTCTGAATTTCACAGAGCAAGATTTCCACAGAATAGAAACGCCCCTTGGTCCGGTGAATCTCCGCCTCAAGAAACTACGGTCGCTGAGCGCTTCGCAATGAGCGCTTGGACGGATCCGGCGGCTGTCGCTGCTTTCTTGAGCGCAGTGGCTGCAATCGCAGCTGGAGTCGCGACTTGGCGTGGTCCTATGGCGGCAGCGAAAATGGCTGAGACCCTCCGGCGCGCCGCAGAATCAGCGACTGACAATCGACGCTTTAAGCTGAATGTTTTTTCGCAAATCATGCAGGAACGGGCAGAGATCTATTCTGCCGAGGGAGTGAAAGCGCTCAATTCAATTGACGTTGCCTTTTCAGATACGCCCGAAGTTAGAGAGGCGTGGTCCGAGCTTTATAACGCTTTCAACGCCAGTCCGATTTCGCCATCCCACGTGCTTGATGAGCGGCTACGCAAGCTTTTGCGTGAGATGGCTAATTCTCTCGGCATTGGCGACAAGCTTCGCATCGATGACTTTGGTCGGGTCTATTATCCGAACGCACTTCGCGACGAAAGCCGGTGGAGAGAATTGGAGCGAACGGCAGCATTAGAAAAGTTGACCGGGCAGCCATCTCCAGCAGCCAATGTGACTGCTGGAGAAGCGCAAGTTGCATCATTGTTCCCACCAAAGCCTCAATAACGACTGTTGAAGCCATCGCTTAAAGCTTGATCAACGCTTGGGTTTGCATTGATCTTGTGAAGCGCCCGTTCACAAGCGCGCGCACTGTAGAAATGTCTCCAGACCTCCGATGGAAGTCGGCATGGCACAGCGCGATGATACCTCCGGCCTGATTGGCGACCTCTGCCGTCTCGGCACGATCGAGACGGTCGATCTGGCGTCTGCGCGTGCAACCGTTAAGCTCGGCGATGTGCTGTCGCCGCCATGCCCTTGGCTGGAAATGGCTGGCGCATATCGCAGCTGGTGCCCGCCGGGCGTGGGCGAGCAAGTGCTGGTGCTGTGCCCGGAAGGTGACATTGCGCACGCGGTTATTCTGCGCGGGCTATTTTCGACCAATTTCCCCGCGCCTGCGAACGATGGCAAAGCTGTCATACAGATGCCAGACGGAACCACGATCGTTTACGATCCGCAGTCCCACGATCTGGCGATCACGCTGGCAGGTGGCAGCTGCACAATCTCCGCGCCGCAGGGCCTTAGCATCACAGGCCCGGTCAACATCACCGGCACGCTCAATGCGAGCGAGGATGTTCTGGCGGGTGGCATCAGCCTCAAATCCCACAAACATAGCGGTGTGCAGGCCGGGGCCGCGCAGACGGGCGGGCCAGTATGAGCGGGATGGATCGCAACACCGGCAAGCGCATCGATGGCGTGGCGCATATCGCGCAGTCGATCGCTGATATTCTCACCACGCCAATCGGATCGCGCGTCATGCGCCGCCATTATGGCTCTCGCCTGTTCGAGCTGATCGATGCGCCACTGAATGCCGCGACCCGCCAGCTTATCGCTGCGGCCAGCGCTGGGGCCATCGCTCGCTGGGAACCGCGCGTGAAGCTCTCCCGCATCGCGGTTGGAACGGGAGACGCGACCGGCGGGCTTTCACTCCTGATCGAGGGCGCGCTCGTTGATGCGCCTTCCGGCCCTCCATTCTCGCTCTCCATTGCGCTCTGAAAGGATTGAACCATGCCCATCGTCCACGGCATCAAAGTAACCGAGCTGAACACTGGCGTTCGCGCCATCACTGCCCTGTCCACGGCGATCATCGGCCTCGTCGCGACCGCGCCAGACGCGACTGCGGGTGCTTTCCCGCTCAATGAGCCGGTCCTCATCACGGATGTGTCTGCCGCTATCCCCAAGGCAGGCGCCACGGGCACACTCGCCAAGGTGCTGGATGCCATTGACGATCAGTGCAGCCCATTTATCGTGGTGGTGCGCGTAGCCCCCGGCAACGATGATGCGGGGACCAATGCCAATGTGCTGGCGGGTGCCGAAAAGCTACGTCTTGCCGAAAGCACGCTAGGCGTTCGCCCGCGCATTCTTGGCGCCCCCGGCCTCGATACAGCGCCCGTGATCACCGGCTTGGTCACGATCGCTCAAAAGCTGCGCGGCTTCCTCTACGCGGCAGCAACAGGCGATGACGAGACCGATATCGTCACCTTCCGCGAAAGCTTCGGCGCGCGCGAGCTCATGCTCATCTGGCCGGAATTCACGGACTTTGAAGGCAGCGCAGTTGCTCGCGCGCTAGGCTTGCGGGCGCGCATCGATCAGGAAACGGGCTGGCACAAGACGCTCTCGAACGTCGCGGTCAACGGCGTGACCGGCATTGCCCCGCCGATCGATTTCGACCTGCTCGGCGGCGCGACGACCGCATCGCTGCTGAATGATGCCGATGTCACCACGCTGATCCGAGCGGACGGCTTCCGCTTTTGGGGCAACCGCACTTGTTCGGATGAACCGCTGTTCGCTTTTGAGAGCGTGGTGCGCACCGCGCAGGTGCTTCAGGACGAGATCGCCCAAGGCCTGCTCTGGGCGATAGACAAGCCGATCACGGGTGGCCTTGTGAAAGATATCGTTGAGACGATCAACGCCCGGTTCCGTCAGCTGCAGACGCAGGGACGCATCGTCGGCGCACGCTGCTGGTTTGATGCAAGCGCCAATCCGGCCAGCTCGCTCGCCGCTGGCAGCGTGAACATCGATTATGAATATACCGCCTGCGCACCTGCAGAGGCGATCATGCTCAACCAGCGCATCACCGACCGCTTCTACGCCAACATTGCCGACCAGCTGAGCTGATCGCCGCGCAAGACCGCACACGAAAGGATTGAACGATGTCGCTACCCGCGATCCTCAAGAACATGAACATGTTCCACAACGGCACCAGCTACGTGGGGCTAATTCAGGAAGTCACGATTCCCACGCTGGCCCGCAAGATGGAGGACTATCGCGGTGCGGGTATGGATGGCGAAGTCTCGATTGATATGGGGCAGGAGAAAATCGAATTCGAGTGGAAGGCTGGAGGCCACATCACAGCCGTTTATAACGGCTATGGGGCCGTAACGCACGACGCCGAGATGATCCGTTGGGTGGGTGCCTATCAGGATGATGGCACCGGACTGTTCAAAGCAGTCGAGATCCTCGTGCGCGGGCGGCATCAGGAGATTGCGCCTGGCACCGGACAAGCGGGCAACAAGAGCGAAGAGACGATCAAGACCGTCGCCAGCTATTACAAGCTCAGCGTCAACGGCGTCGTTATCATCGAGATCGACATTCCCAACATGATCTTCCGCGTCAACGGCGTTGATCGCCTGTCGCAAATGCGCGCCATCCTCGGGATCTGATCCAACCAGCTTCGCCCCGGCGTGCATGATGCGGACGCGCCGGGGCGGGGACTATCTATCCGCTTCAAGGAAATCCGCATGAATGACCAGACCAGCCCCGCCATTGCCGACCGCGCAAAGACGGTCACCCTTGAAAACCCCATCACGCGCGGTGAACTCAAGATCGAGAGCGTCACCGTCCGGAAGCCAAAGGCTGGCGAGCTGCGCGGCCTCACATTGCAGGCCATCGGGCAATCCGATGTCGGCTCCCTCATTACGTTGATCCCGCGCATCTCCGAGCCAGCGCTTGTGCAGCAGGAAGTGGAAGCGCTGGAGGTCGAGGATCTGGCTGCATTCGGGAGCGCCATCTTTGATTTTTTTCTGACCTCGGGGCAGCGCAAGCAGATCTCGGAGATGCTGGGGAGCTGATGGCCGAGATCGCTGCCATCTTCCACTGGCCCCATTCGGAGCTGGCAGCGATGACCATCGAGCAGCTCGCCCAATGGCGCAACGCCGCCGTCCGCACATGGAACGCCTTGAACAAGTCCGGGAAGGGATGATCCCATGAGCAATTTGCTGCGCCTCGTCGTGAGCTTCGCTAGTGCGGACAAGCTTTCCGGCGCTCTCAAGGGCATCGTCGGGCTGGCGCAAACCGGCGGCGAGCGCTTGGCGGGCATGAAGCGGGAGGCGCGCGATCTGGATCGTGAGCTGCGCGGCGTCCAGACCGAACTGGCGGGCACGAGCGGCAATGTGACCGGGCTGATGGAGCGGGAAGTCTCACTGCGCGCGCAGATCGCTAAGACCAACCGTGAGATGGAGGAGCAGGTGCGCCTGCTCAAGATTCAGAGCCAGGTCGAAAAAATGAGCGCCAAGGGCGAGGCGTTGAAAGCGTCCGGCCAAAGCAACATGATCGGCGGGGCGGCGATGCTGGCGCCGTTGATCATCGCTGGGAAGGGCGCGGCGGATTTTCAGTCTGGCATGACGGACATTGCCCTGAAAGCGGACCTGTCGAGACAAGCGACAGCCGCTATGCAGAACAATATTCTTGCAGCCGCAACCGCCGCAAAGCAGTTGCCGGAGAGTATGCGCGCGGGCGTGGATGTGCTTGCGGGTTTCGGCATGTCGCCACAGCAGGCCACCCAGATGATCGCGCCAATTGGCAAGGTGGCGACCGCATATCGTGCAGAGATTGCCGACCTCGCCGCTGCATCCAATTCCAATTTCAGCAGCTTGAAAGTGCCCATTTCGGAAACCGCTAAGGCGTTGGAGATCATGGCGGCAGCGGGCAATGCCGGTGCATTCGAGATCAAGGATATGGCGCAATATTTTCCAGCGCTGACGGCGCAGGCGCAAGCCTTTGGTCAAAAAGGCGTTGCAGCTGTGGCGGATCTGGCGGCAGCGGCGCAGATCGCGCGCAAAGGGACCGGCGATTCCGCGAGTGCTGCAACCAATCTCCAAAACTTGATGGCCAAGATCAATACCAAAGAGACCATCGACAAGTTCCAGAAATTCGGCGTGGATCTGCCCGCTGCGCTGAAGCGCGCCTATGCCCAAGGAAAGACGCCTCTCGAAGCGATTGCCGAACTGACAAACAAGACGCTCGATGGTGACCTGTCCCGCCTCAGTTTCCTGTTCGGAGATTCACAGGCTCAGTCGGCATTGCGCCCGCTTATCCAGAACATGGATGAATATCGGAAAATCAGGGCAGAAGCGCTGGCCAGCAACGGCGCTGTTGATGCGGCATTTGCCCGTCGATCTGAAGATGCGGCTGTGCAAGTGCGCAGCATGGTCGGCAATCTCCAGCAGCTCGCAATCATCCTCGGACCAGTGCTGTTGCCGCCGCTGGTCGAAGGAGCAAAAGCGCTCGCATCTTTTGCGGGGCAAGTCGGCGTGTGGACGAAGGCGAACCCACAGCTGACCAAAACACTTGTCTCCCTGTTTGCAGGGGCAGCGCTTTTGCGGGTTGGCTTGGGCGCGTTGCAGTTCGTATTTGGATCTTTCCTCGGACCGATGGCGCGCGTCTTTGGCTTCGTGATGACGAACGGGCCGATGTTGGTCGGCATGCTGGGCAAAATCCGCATTGCCGCGATGTTCCTCGGCAGCGGGATCCTCCGGCTCGGCGTATTGCTGATTGCCAACCCCATCGTCGCCGGGATCCTGCTGATCGTCGCTGCGCTCGGCTATGCCGGTTATATGATCTACAAACATTGGGACGTGATCAAAGCGGCCTTCTGGAGCGGAATCGCCAAGGTCAAAGGCGCTTTCAACACAGGGTTGGCTTGGTTCCTCGGGCTGCATGTCCAGTTTGCACAGGCGGGTGCGCACCTGATGCAGGGCCTTATCGGCGGCATTTCCTCCCGGCTGAGCGCCATCAAATCCATGATCACGGGCGTTGCTGGCAAAGTGGTCAGCTGGTTCAAAGGCATCCTCGGCATTCGCAGCCCAAGCCGCGTGTTCATGGGGCTGGGTGGGCATATCGCGGGCGGTCTGGCGTTGGGAATCGCGCAAGGCTCCCCGGCTGCCGCTGCTGCCGCACAGAGTATGGCGGATAGGGTAGGGCAGGTGCGACTGGCTTTGCCCGCGATGGAGCGCCTGCATGGAGCTGGGGGCGGCGCATCAGGCGCGTCACCGGGTGGCGGTGCGGGCGGCGCGCTTGCTGGACTAGGCCCGGTGTCGATCACGATCGTCGCCGCTCCCGGTCAATCCGCCCGGTCCATTGCCGAGGAAGTGCGCAGGCAGATGGAAGCGCTGGCCGGTAAGGGCGCGGCCGCCCGCCGCAGCGGCTTTGATGACGACGAGGATTGAGCCGATGATGATGAGCCTCGACACGTTCCTGTTTGAGATTGGCACGCTGCCCTATCAGCAGCTTTCGCAGAGCTGGGCTTGGCGCCATGCAAAAAGCGAGCGCTTCGGCGCGCGCCCGGCTATGCAGTTCATCGGGCCGGGCGATGAGACGCTGCGGCTGACCGGCGCGCTCTATGCTGGTTATATCGGCAGCTATTCCAGCATCGAGCGGATCCGCGACATGGCAGACGCAGGGGAAAGCTATGCGCTGCTCACCGGGCGGCATGAGGTGCTGGGCCAGTTCATCATCAATGGCGTCTCGCTCACCAGTGAAATTTTTACTGTCGACGGAATCGCGCGCAAAGCGGACTTCACGCTGGAGCTGGAGCGCGTGGAATGAGCGGATACATCCATCCCAAAGCAGGCTGGAAAGTCACGCTGGACGGGCGCGACCTGACCGAAACGATGAACCCGCTGCTCATTTCGCTGAGCATATCGGAGAAGCGATCGGAGGCAGCGGATCAGCTCGACATCGTGCTGCAGGATCGCGGCGGCAAACTCGAAATCCCGGCACCTGGCGCGATTCTGGCCGTCAGCCTTGGATGGCTGCGGGGCAGTGGCCTGCCTGTTGGTCTGATCGACAAAGGCACGTTCAAGGTCGACGAGGCCGAATTTTCCGGACCACCTGACGTGATCACGATCCGCGCGCGATCGGCGGATTTCACCGACGCCTTTCGCGTTCGCCGGGAACGCAGCTTCGTCGGCAAGACGGTCAAGGAAATCGTGGCAGCCATCGCCGGGGAGAATGGCCTCACGCCGCGCGTGGACGCGGCGCTGGGCGCGAAAGTCATCCCGGCGCTGGGCAGTGGCGCGAAAAGCGATGGCGCCCTGCTGGCGGCGCTCGGCAGGCGATTTGACGCGGTGGCGACCGTGAAGGCGGGCATCCTCATCTTCGCGCCAGTCGGCAGCGGGAAATCAGCTAGCGGTCAGACGCTACCGACGATGGAGATAGCCCGGAGCGAGACGGTGAACATCAGTTATCGGCGCGTCGAGCGGAACAAATATGATGGGGTGCAGGCCACTTGGCATGACAGGGATGCTGCCGAGCGCAAAACGGTGAAGGCGGGCGGGACTGGCAAAGGCAAGCCAAAGCGCCTGCGCAAGGTGTATGCGAATGAGGCCGATGCAAAACAGGCCGCCGCATCTGAACAGACCCGCCTCGACCGGCGCGTCGCGACGGCATCCACCACGCTCACATTCGGGCGGCCTGATCTCTTTCCTGAGATTCCGGCCAAACTCACAGGCTTCAAAGCTGAGATTGATGCGCGCAAATGGATTTTAGAGACCGCTACGCACAAGATGGACGGGCAGGGCGGGCTGACGACTGATCTGGAACTGGAAGCGATCAGCTAAGCTCAGCTGGCCCCCGCAGACGCACACGTGCTCATTCTTTACCCAAAATTCCAATTTACATCTTGCGCACAAGGGCGGCGATGCGACCAATGACGTGCATCTCCCCATCATAGGCGCGCTCTTCCGACAGGCCCGGCTTGTCGGAGATTATCTTCACTGATCCATCTGGCATGGGGCGTAAGCGCTTCACCATGCCGCTGTTCCCATAAGCGATAGCCCAAAACTTATCCGATATCGCGATGTCCGTGTCAGAGGTGTCGATGAGCAATAAATCGCTGTCGAGGAAGGTCGGCGTCATCGAGTCGCCAATACCTTGAGCCCAAGCTAGATCTTCCGGGCGAGCGTTTGTAAATTGCCGCAGCCAACTGCGTGAAAACTGCCGCATGGTTTTACCGATTGGCACGTCGACATTGGTTGCACCCATTCCATAGCGCAGGTCGAGTTCAGGCACATTGACCAGATCGGTGCGCGCAGGTTTGGCCGGGCGTTCATCGTCCGGCTGAGCCCGATAGGCGCTGTGCTTTTCGGTGACGGCTGCAGACGTTTTCTCGCTCTCGCCAGAAAGATATTCGACCGTGGTGCCAAGGGCGCGGGCGATTTGATAAAGCTTAGGCGTCTCGCTTGTGCCGCCATTTGCCATCTTGCTGATTGCCTGTGGCGACAATTCCACAGCGCGCGCCAACCACCCTTGCGAGCGCTTAAGCACCTTCAGCCTTTCGCGAATCCTGTCGCCTTGGATCATGCTCTATTGTCGCAACTTTGGTTGCCAAACGACAGTATCAAATATGGTGGTTGACGGTGGCAACTGAGGTTGCTATTTCTACCACTATGGTTGTTCAAATCACCCCATTCGAAGCGCTGCAAAAGGCAGTGGAGATCATCGGCAGCCAGCACAAGCTGGCGCGTCTGTGCGGCGTCTCTTCGACTGCTGTGTGGAAATGGCTGCAAAGCTCGAAGCGCGTCCCGCCAACCTATGTTCTGAGGGTTGAGGCAGCGACCGGCATTTCCCGTCATCTGCTCAACCCTGAAATTTACCCGATCGAAAATCATTCTGCCTCCGCACAGTTCGAGCCCGTTCTCGAATGCGGCCCCGCTCTGTCGCGCCGGGACATCCCGCGCCAGTCCAATCGGCGGCAGGTTTTGGATGCGAGGTCGGTCGCATGAAGCGCGAGCATATCTTGCAGCATGAGCAGGCCGTTGACCGCACGGTTTTGATTACGATCGACAACCTCGGCGGTGAGGTGGATTTTGTGACGCTGCTGCGCGAGCTACCTCTTTGCCGCCGCGACCTTTACCGCTCGCTCAACCGCCAGAACATGCTCGGCAATGTGAAGCGCTGCCACCCCGGCGACCCGGTGGCCCTCACGGCTGCAGCTCGCTTCGCCATTGCGGCAGGGCGGCTCTACGGCATGAAGATGGCGGTGGCGGCATGATTTCTCCGCTCATCGTTCCAGCAATCCTCTTGTTTGCGCTGACTGCGCGCCAGACCGGCGGCGCGCTCTTGCGCGGCGATTGGCTCTATGCGCTGCCATGGCTGATTGGAGGCGCTGGCCAGTTCTCAATCATTCTCCACCTTGCGGAGACACACGCATGATGCCCTTGCGCATATATGGCAAACGCGGCCCGGCCCAACCCATCGCGCGAGGCCATCGCGCTTGGCTCGATCTGGCACCGCCTGCTCGCACAACGGCCTGTGGCAAATGTTCGGTCTGCCTGAGTGACTGTGCCGACATCGTGCCCTGCAGGAGTGCGGGCGCATGAGCGATCAGGTGATCCGGGGCAGTGCCCATTTCAATCAGCTGGCGGGAGATGCGTGGAAAGCGCGCGCTCTGGCTGCTGAAGCCCGCGTCAAAGAACTTGAATCCATCCTCGCAGCGGCGGGGCGGGTTGTGCAGGGGGTTTCCTCTCCCGCAGTCCCTGCCAATTCACCCGTCCGCGAGGGTGAGGTGCCCGGCAGCGTATTGCCCCCGCCGCCGGGCACCCGCTTCTTCAGTGGCGGAGGATCCTGCTCATGACCAAGCGCCGCCCTCCCGTGACGTTCTTCGCCGCGCTGTGCCGTGCTGCTGAAGTGCTGGGCTATGATGGCATTGCGTCCATTATCGGTACATCGGAATCCTTTGTGCGCAAGCTCTCCGATCCAGACGCCGAGCGTGAGATCAGCTTGCGCAATGCCCGCCGGATTGATGAGGCGTTCCAGCGCGCAGGTGGCATCGGAGCGCCGTTCGTGGAATGCTATCTGCTGCAGCTTGAACTGGCGAGCGGCGTCAATACGCCTTCACAGGCTGATCTCCTGGCATCCATCCGCGCAGCGGCGAAAGAAACGGGCGAAGCAGTTGGCGCCGCTATCAAAGCCATTGAAAATTCCGATTGCCCGCAATCGCGGCAGGATGCCCTGCGCGAGATTGAAGAAGGAATCACCGCAATGACGGAAATGGCTGCGAAGTTTGGCGGCGGCAAAATGATGGAGACGCGGGGGTGAACACAGTTTCGGGGGAAACACCGCGCAAATCCTTCCATCGGCTCCCACTCGTCCAGTGCCCGGTTTGCGCCGAGCGCGGTTATGCGCGCACGTCCGAAGAGATTACGCCGGAAGTTCGCTACATCTATTATGGCTGCAGCAACCTGCTCTGTGGGATGACCTGGCGCTCCATGCTCACTGTAGAAAAAGTGATTTCCCCTTCGGGAATTTCCGCTGATTTTCGCCCGGCCACGATGAAACCGGGCAAGCCGCCCGGCCATGAGTTTGGCCAGAAACTGCCGCTGCTCACTTATCTTGAAGGGCTCGAACCCGCACCGGGCTGAACCCCGACTTCAACGAAACTTCCGCATCAATCACGTCCCCGCCGGTGAGGCCTCTCACCGGAGACGCTCCCCCTTTGCCAACAGGTTTTCCAGCACCCCATGCGTGACGACATCAGAAAAGAAGTGCTGGCGCGCCTTGAGCAGGATTACCGGCTCGAAGGGAAGGGCGACTGGTTGCAGAAGGGCAAATGCCCGCAATGCAGCGTGAAAGAGCTGTTTACCCGCCGCGATGCGCCTTGGGTGCTGCGGTGCGGGCGGCTCAATCGCTGTGGATGGGAGCAGCCGGTCAAGGAGCTGTATCCCGACATCTTCGATAATTGGTCGAACCGCTTCAAGCAAAGCGAGGAATCGCCAAACGCTGCCGCCGATGCCTACCTCTCTCATGCGCGCGGCATGGACCTCACGGGCCTGCGCGCCTGCTACACGCAGGAACAATTCGTCGATCGCGAAAGCGGGCTTTCCACCGCGACGATCCGCTTTCCGCTGCCCGGCGGCTCATGGTGGGAGCGCCTCATTGATCAGCCGGGGCGGTTCGATAAGAAGGCCCGCTTTGCATATGGCAAAAGCTATAACGGCCAGTGGTGGACCGCGCCCGATCAGGACATTGAGACGCTGGCCCGCGCGGCCCGCATCTGGATCGCGGAGGGCATATTCGATGCGATGTCGTTCCGTGCCAGCGGCGAGGCGGCTGCCTCGGCCATGTCCTGCTATAATTACCCCAAGCTCGCCCTCGATGCGCTGCGCAAGAAGGTTGCCGAGCTGGAGCTGGGCGCTGGCCCGCAACTGATCTTCGCGTTCGATGTCGGCAAAGCCGGTCGGGAAAAGTCCGCCGAGTTCGTCAAGAACGCCCGCGAGGATGGCTGGCGTGCCACCGCTGCAACGCCGGTATCGGAAGGCGAGGGCGAGAAGGTCGATTGGAACGACCTTCATCTGCTGGGCAAGATGACACCCGATCATCTGGAGGAATATCTCTGGCATGGCGAGGTGATGATCGCGCCAAATGCGACTGAAAAGGCGTGCCTCACCTACGATCGCAAAAAATGGAGCAGCTTCAGCTTTGTCCATGACAGCCGGACATGGTGGGCCAGTTTCAACAAGGCCCGCATTGCCGAGATAATGACGGCGGAAGCCATTACCGAGAAAGCCGCTGCCCGCATCAGCGCAAATGTGGACGAGATTGCGAGCTGCGCATTCAGGATCCTCTATTTCCAAAGCGACATGGCGACGGACGAGAGCCATTATTATTTGCGCATCGACACGCCTTCAGCCCGGCAACCGGCCAAGGCAGCTTTCTCAACGGCGGCAATGGCAGCAGGGCCGGAGTTCAAAAAGCGACTGTTGGGCGTCTCTGCCGGTGCGCAATGGGTTGGCTCTACCCGCCAGCTCGAAAAGATCATCGACCTCCAAAAGGGCAAGCGCGGAATCCGCCAGGTCGAAACGCTCGATTTCACCGGATACAGCGCGGAACATGGCGCATGGGTGTTTGGCGACATCGCCGTAAAAGGCGGTCGCGTCTATCGGATCAACGACGAGGATTATTTCGACCTCGGCAAAATGGCCCTCAAGCTGCGCACCAAAGAGCGCATCCTGTCGATCGATTACGATCAGGAGAAGTTCGATACCGAATGGCTGCGGGTCGTTTGGGAAGCGTTCCGCGCCAATGGGCTGATCTGCATATCCTTCTGGGTCATGAGCTTCTTCGCGGAGCAGGTTCGCTCCATGCACAAGAGCCTCGCCTTTCTGGAAGCGATTGGCGATCCCGGCACCGGCAAATCCACCCTGTTTGAATTCCTGTGGAAGACGTGCGGGCGCGGCGACTACGAGGGCTTTGACCCGCAAAAGGCCACTGTCGCTGCCCTAGCGCGCAATCTTGGCAAGGTAGCAAACCTGCCCGTCGTGCTGATGGAAGGCGACCGCGATGAAGAGCGCGGCGCTCACGCCAAGCGCTTTGAATGGGAAGAGCTGAAGACGGCCTACAACGGTCGATCGGTGCGGGCGCGCGGCGTGCGCAATGGCGGCAACGAAACCTATGAGCCACCTTTTCGTGGCGCGATCGTCATCGAGCAAAACTACCCGGTCAACGCCAGTCCTGCGATCCTTGAGCGCATCATGCAGCTCACCTTCGATAAGGTGGGTTGGAGCATGGCGACGAAGGTGGCTGCCGCCAAGCTGGAGCATTGGCCAATCGAGTCCGCCTCCGGCTTCATGGCCCACATTGTCCGGCGCGAAGATGCGTTTCTCAAAGTGTTTCGCGATGCCTTCTCCAAGCATGAGCGCGAGCTGGAGCAGCGCGGCGAAGTCAACAACATCCGTATCATCAAAAATCATGCGCAGCTTGCTGCCGCGCTGGATGCACTGGCCGGTCTGGTCGATATCGATGAGCGCGCGCACACTGAAACGATCGAGCGGATCTACCGCATGGCAGCCGAGCGCCGCGCGGCCCTGGCATCCGATCATCCCCTCGTGCAGCGCTTCTGGGAATTGTTCGATTATCTCGAACAGCGCGAAGACAGCCCGACCGATGAGAACCGCATAAATCGCAGCCGCAAGGCAGACGAGTTCATCGCCGTTCGCCTGCCGCAATTTGAAGAGCGTTGCCGCGCGAGAGGTCTGATTCCTCCCGCTGAGCAAGACCTCAAGCGCCACCTGAAAAGCTCTAAAATCCGCCGTTTTCTCAAGTCCGATACCGTCAACATGTGTGACGGGCGGCACGCGCATTGCTGGGTTTTTGAGCGCCCCGGCACCCCCGATCGAAAGGAGAAGTGACTATGGAAAAGACACCTTGCACCTTCATTTGCGAATGCGAGCAGCAAGCTCAGGCCCCCGCGAACAGCTTTCCAGAAGGCTGGGACGTGATCGACGACAAGGCCGTCTGTCGTGACTGCCTCAACGCCACCGTCCGGCTCGCGCCGAACATGGTGAGCTTAAACAGCGGCGTTTTCGAAGGGGATGCAGGCGCGACCCAGATGTTCGCGATGGCGGACCGCACGTCCATCAAGCTCAAGCAGCCGCCAATTGTTGAGCCGCCATTCGCGCTCTGCGTCGCGCAACAACTGCCGGGCGAATATGCGGTCGCGCTCAGCCCTGCCCGCGTTCTAACCCTGTATCAGCCATTGGCCTATCTGCTCGATCCCGATGAGGCAGACGCCCTCGCGGATGAGCTGCGCCATTATGCCAGTCTTGCCCGCCGTCCCGGTACATTGGGCGCAGCGGCGTGACGGTCACGTGCGCCCGCTGCGATAGAGAAGGGCAGGGCACTCCCGACAACCTGCCTGCTGGGTGGATAAATCAGGTGTCCACCCTGTCGGACAAGACGTTCCCCGTGTGCGATTCCTGCGATGCCAAGTCTGACCGCAAGAGTGTTGGCACCGGCGATCATGCCGCCGATCAACTTCGCCTTCTCATCGAGCGCATCGAGCGGCTTGAAGAGGAAAAGAAGGGCATCAGCGACGACATCAAGGATGTCTATCTGGAAGCAAAATCGACTGGCTATGACATCAAGGTCATGCGCGAGATCGTCAGGCGCCGCCGCATGGATGGCCATGCCCTGAAAGAGTTTGAGGGCATTCTCGAAACCTATCAAGCCGCGCTGGGGATGGACTGATGCCCGGCATCGATCTGGCCTTCCCGATCATGTCGGAAGAAAGCGCCGCGCCTCTGGGCATCCCGCGCCGCCAGCTTGTCGACGAGCTGCGCCGCGAGTTGGATTTGCGGCGCGCATCCTATCCTGCCCGCGTTCAGCGCGGCAAAATGACGCCTGTCGAGGCAGAGTGGCAGATCGACGTGCTGGCGGCGATCCATGCCGACTTCCGTGCAGATCTACAATTTGACCCGCAATCGTCGACGCACATGGCCCTTTGGCGCGATCAGCGCGCGCAGGCCGATGCGATGCTCAATCGCTTTCGCTGGTCCGATCTGGTCGAGGCTCTGCAGCGCGAGATTGCATTGCGCCGCCGCTACTATCCCCAGCTGGTTGCAGAAGGCCGCGCACCGGCCATCGCAGCGCGCCATCAGCTCGAACACATCGAGGCCGTGCATTTTGCCTATTGGCTTCAGGCCCGGCGTTGGTGGCCGGATGAGCTGGACCACAAACGCTATCAAAGCGGCGCGCTCACCTGGTCCGAACGCGACACCTACCGAGCCGCCTACCAGCGCCACCGTGATCGCTTCGAACCTATCGAGGATTCCCCACGCGGAAAATACGCTGCGTCCGTCGAACATGAACCCGAGCAGGAAGGATGGGCCGCATGAAGCGACATCTCCAACGCCTCGCAAGTGCGCATTATCGCCAATGGGATCGGCTGTTTTATCGCCCCGCCTCTCACGCCGAGAAGCAGAGCCATCGTCGCATCATTCTCAAAAACGATACCGCTCATGGCTGAAGCAAGGCCGCCGCATTTGGTGGCCGAAGGGCGAGGATTTGGATCCATCCCGCCACGGCTTCAGCCGCCAGCCCGTGGCGCTGGCGGAGGGCAGCTTCACCCTTCGCCTGCTGCCGCACTCTCCCATCGTCCCCTTCGGTCGCCACAGGCCGGATCCCGACTGTCCATTTTGATTGAAAGGAATATCCGCATGTCAGTTCCCCAGAATACCGTCGTCATTCATGGCCCGCCGGGATGCGGCAAGACTGTCCATCAGGATGAATTGGCAAAGCGCTTTGGCTGCACAGCCATCGTGGATTGCTGGCGCGATCGTGACCACCGCCAGCCCCTCACGCCCGGCGCGCTACATCTGACTTATAACATGCCAAATCCGATCAAAGACGTGCTGATCGTTGACTATTTGACCACCGGGCTACCCGACCTGCGCGGGAAAATTCGTGAAAGCGGGAGTCATTTCGAATGCGACAAAATAGCGCAGGATGCTCTCATCACCCCGTCCGCAGTCGAACCGGATGAAGTGTTGGTGAAGCAGGTAGCGAGGGCAATCGCCCAAGGGAATGGCGAGTTTCCTGACGAACTGGTCGGCACAGACCCTGTCTGGAAGTTCTATAAACCCGACGCAATTGCAGCCATCGCCACGCTCGTCCCGTCGATCCGCGCGCAGGTTTTTGAAGATGCCGCAAACATTGCAGACCAAAGCGCGCGGGATTGCAATGAGGACACGCCGGGAGGCTTTTGTGCGGGCAATCAGGCACGCCACATCGCCGCCGCCATCCGCTCTCTCAAAGCGGAGGCAGGGCAATGATCGTTGTCCGTGTCGAATTATGGTCCGCCATATCAGGCGAAAAGACCGAACTCGCCCGCATGGCCATCTGCAACGATGGCGGCACTGAGCGTGTCGGCAATTACACCTGCGAAACCTATCGTGGGCGCTCAGCCGAGCAGCTCGATCAGCGGACCATCCAGCGCAACGGTGCCGTCATCGGCCACCGCAGGCTCGCCCTACATGTCTGGCACCTCGTTGCCCGGTCGCTCACCGCTATGGGCTACGGAGAACGCTGATGCGACCACTCTTCATCGACGGTTTCGCAGGCGGCGGCGGTGCCAGCACCGGCATTGCGCAAGCGATCGGTCGCAATGTCGATATTGCGATCAACCATAGCCCCGCCGCAATCGCGATTCATAAGGCCAATCATCCCGACACTGAGCATTTCTGTCAGGATATTCGCGCCGTGTGGCCGCTCGCAGCAACGCGGCTTCGGCCAGTGGCCGGCGCATGGTTTTCGCCCGACTGTAAGGAATACAGCAAGGCCAAGGGTGGGCCGGTGAAAGACCGACATATTCGCGCCCTGTCGAACGAAGTGACAAACTGGCTGCGCGAGGTGAAGCCAACATGCTTCTATCTTGAGAATGTCGAGGAATATGAGTTTGCCGCGCCACTCGATGAGCATGGCGTGCCCATCGCCGGGCTTGAAGGGCGGGACTTTAAACGGCTCATCACAGCCTGGAAGAAGCTCGGCTACAAGGTGGAGTGGAAGCGGCTGCGCGCGTGCGATTATGGAGCACCGACGAGCCGCAGGCGTCTCTATGTCATCGGGCGCTGCGACGGTTTGCCGATCATCTGGCCAGAGCCGACACACGGCGCTCCAACCAGCGATGAGGTGAAAAGCGGGACACTGCTGCCCTATCGCACGGCGGCTGAGTGTATTGATTGGAGCATCCCATGCCCCTCGATCTTCGATCGGAAACGCGAGCTCAAGCCCGCCACGATGCGGCGGATCGCTCATGGCATCATGCGCTATGTTGTGAATGCGCAGCGGCCTTTCATCGTTGGGACAGCTTTCACCAATACGCGTGCGAGCCGTGTGTTCGATCCAGCAGATCCGCTCCGCACGATGACGACCCAAAATGAATATGGCGTCGTTGACGCTGAACTCGTTCCGCACATTACGAAGTTTCATAGCGGCAGTGTCGGATCGCCCATCGATAAGCCGATGCCAACCGTGACCAGCAACGGCGATCCTAAGCGGCCTGCAGGAGCGATGCCACTCGGCTTGGTCAATGCAACGATTGCTCCCTTCGTATCATATGGCCAGCATGGCGGTGCCAACCGTTCCGTTCAGGATCCTCATCACACGATTGCAGCGTCAAAGAAGGACACGAACGGCATTGTCTCGGCCTTTCTTTCCCGCTTCTACGGGAGTGACAAGATCAATGGCGGTGGCGATCCAGAGCAGCCGCTCGGCACAGTGCGCGCAGGTGGAAAGCATCATGGCGTGGTCTGCGCGCATATTGAGCAGGCAAACGGCGGACCGCGCAATCTGAATAGTGCTGGGCACGATGTTCGAAAGCCGCTTTCCACCATCACGGTCGCGGGTTCGCAGCAGCGCATCGTCGAGACCACGATCATCGAGGAGGATGCGCTGCCATCTGACATGATGGAACGTGCGGTGCAGGTAGCGGCCTTCCTTGTGAAATATTATGGATCGGGCGGCGACAATGAGACGGCACAGAGCCAGGCCGTCGACCGGCCCTTGGACGCCATCACGACGCGTGCCCGCTTCGCTGTCGTGACCGTCACGATCGATGCCGTCACCTATGTCATCGTCGATATCGGTCTGCGTATGCTCAAGCCACGCGAGCTGGCGCGCGCGCAGGGCTTCCCTGACGATTATGTGTTGGATCCGATCGTCAGCAAGCTCTTGCGCGGCAAATGGCTGGAGCGTCCGCTCACGATCGCAGAGCAGATAAGCGCCATCGGCAACAGCGTTTGCCCGCCGGTCGCACGGGCGATCGTCTCTGCCAACCATCCCATCGATGCGCGCGAGGTTCTGGCAGCATGATAACTCCCGCAAGCATAGCCCCATCACTGAGCGAGGCGCAGAGAGCTATTCAGGACATGGCGGAAGCGTTCGCAGATACGGCTAAAGCATCATGGCATCGGAACGAGGCGTTGGTGGCCCTCCACGCGGGGCAATTTGCAATTTCTGCAAAGAGGGCTGACGCCGCCATACGCACTGCGATTATGGCAGAGCAGGGCGTGGGGGCATGAGCGCCGAACTCTCAGCGCGCCCTAGCGGCGCCGAACGCCACCCGTGGGATTGGTATGTCGAGCAGCAATGGGTGACAGAGCGCCTGCTCGACAGCGCCCCGATAGACCGCGATGTGCTTGCGCTCGATCCTTGCTGCGGCGGGGGCAACATCGTTCGCGCTTTGCGCAGCCGCGACATGGATGCATTCGGCACAGATTTGTTCGATCGCGGAGCGCCGCATTTCGTTGGGGAGCATGATTTCCTCGGTGACCAGCGCGGCCTGTTCGAGGCTGGTGGTCCCTTGTCGATCTTCTTCAATCCGCCATTCTCTTATCAGGATGGACGTCTCACGCGCGCGCTGGCCGAACGCATGTGCAGGCGTGCGCTTGAGATCGCCACACATCAGGTCGGCGCATTGCTACCTCTCAAGTGGCTTGCAAGTGAAGGGCGATATCGGCTGTTCACTGAACATACTCCTGCCGGTGTCTATGTCTTGACTGAGCGCCCCTCCATGCCGCCCGGCGACAAGATCGAAGATCTCGGCCGGAACGCCTACGCGCGCGGCAAGATCGATTACATGTGGGTGCTGTGGGACAAGCGCCGCCCCGCAACCATCGATGATCGCGGCCAGCCTTTTGCGCCAACTTTTTGGATCCCGCCTCGGCAGAAGGGGAAGCATGGCTAAGCACGCTGCCATTGCCCCGATTGTGCCTCGCCTTGTGGATGCGGAAACGGCAGCCGCATATCTGGGCCGTGGGCGCACGCGGTTTGCCGACCAGGTCAAGCGCGGAGAACTGCCTGCGGCCAGTGACCGCAACGGAAATGTGTACCTGTGGGATCTGCGCATCCTTGATCAATATGTTGACCGCCGCTCTGGCTTGGGTCCATCCCTGCGCGGATGGGACGATTGATGATTCCCGGCGTCTGCCAAAAGCATGGCATCACATATCGCCGCTTCCGCTATTGGGTTGTCGATGAGGCGACGGGTAAGCGCAAGCGGATGGATCGCTATATCAAGCTTCCAGACCCTACGGATCCGCGCTTTGCCGAGGCACTTGAGCGAGCAAACGCGACCGAAAAAACGGATGAGCGCACCGGGCCGGTCCCCGGCTCGTTTGGAGCGCTTGCACGCGATTTTCGTATCGCGCTTGCAAAAGGATGGACGAAAAAACGGCGCAAAAACGGGTCGCGTCCGCTGTCTGAAAAGACCCTTGCGGATTACCGGCGTTATATCGCGATGTTCGAAGATGGCACGCTGATCTACGAAAACGAAAAAACCGGCCTGAAGACTGCAGTGAGAGACATGGACGTGAGCGGGATGCGCCCGACGCACGTCTATCAGTTGCGCGATTCAATGGCTGACACGCCCGGCAAGGCAAATAATTGGCTGAAGGTCATCAGGCTGATGCTCGTGTTCGCCACCGAGCGCGACTGGCGCGGCGACAATCCCGCAGACAATGTTTCACCGCTCCCAATTGGGGAGCATGATCCTTGGCCAGCAGATGTACTGGCCGAGGCGCTGGCGGCAGCATCTCCAATGTTGAGGCTCGCGATCGTTTCGGGCCTTTGCTCCGGTCAACGCGTGAGCGATGTCATTCTCATCCAGCACAACTGGCTGAAGACCGGCATCATGGAACTCGCCCAGGTCAAAACTGGCGTGGACGTTGCGGTGCCTGTGCATCCTTGGTGGCGCGAAGAGATCAAGCGTCTCGAAAAGCGGTCAATAACGATCCTCTATGATCGGTCAGGAAAGCCATTCGGCAGCGAAGATCGCATTCAGGAGCGGATCCGCGTCCTGATGCGCCAGCTCGGTCATGTCGATGAGAACAATCAGATCCTCTACAGCTTCCATGGTCTCCGCAAAAATGCCTGCTGCTATCTGCTCGAAACCGGCTTGAGCGATACCGATGTCGGCGCGATTCTCGGCATGACGCCGGAGACGGTTCGCCACTACGGCAAGCGAGCCCGCGCCTTCACAATCGCCACCGGCGCAGCCGAAAAAATGACCTCGATCCCACGCGCAAAAATGGCCCGCTAAACGCGGGTGGGGGAAACGCTGGGGGACGTAGTGGGGGAAACCGCTGCCCTGCTAGCAGGCTGAGCACCGAAAAACCGCAGATTTCTGGGAATGGTGACCCCTACGGGAATCGAACCCGTGCTTCAGCCGTGAAAGGGCCGCGTCCTAACCGCTAGACGAAGGGGCCAAGCGCCGGTCCAAGAAAGGCTCGGCAGCAGGTTCGGGGCCTATGCCGTGCCTCGCCGATGGAGGCAAGCCCAAAAACGCGCTTGGCTTGCGATGGATGCTCAGCACGCACTTTGCGACGTGAAATTTCAGGGGAATGGGAGGTGAAACCTTGGTGGAGCTGAGCGGGATCGAACCGCTGACCTCGTCATTGCGAACGACGCGCTCTCCCAACTGAGCTACAGCCCCCAAGGTGATGCGGGTATAATTTGGGATAATGCGCCGCGCAACGTTTTCTGTCGCGCCTTTGTGAGCGCGCGTGGGTATTATTCGCGAATATAGCTGGAAGGACGCGCGATCCTGCGCGCCCCCTCCACCACCAGCTGCGCTGGCGGTCCCCCTCCCCGTTTCCGGGGAGGATTGCTTATTCGCCGAATCCGACGGACAGGAAGCCGGGCATCGGGCCGTTCCAGCCATCATCCGGCTCAGAATCCTGTTGATCGCGGCCACGCTGTGCCGGCTTGGCCTGCGCCGGACGATCGTCATCACGGCTGGGGCGGGGATTGCGCGACCGTGCAGTCTCCTGGCGTGGCGCGGCATCCTCATCGGACACATCGTCTTCACGCGGCTTGGGCGCTGCCTGCTTGGGCTCTGCGCGACGGGCTGGACGCTTCCCACGGGGTGCTGGAGCCTCGGCTTCCGGCTCATCGTCAAGCACCGCTGCATTTTCGCGCGCAGGCGTCTTCTCAGGCCGCTTGGAGCCGCCACGTGGGCCGCGTCCCTTGCGGGCGGGGGCGGCATCACTGCCTTCATCGGCCTGCTGCGCGGTGCCCATTTTGCTCGTGTCGAGGCGCGGTACAGCGTTGCCGATCAGCTTCTCGATTGCCTCGATTGCCTCTGCATCGCTGCGCGTGACGAAGGTGAAGGCCTTGCCGGTTGCGCCAGCGCGACCGGTGCGGCCGATGCGGTGGACATAATCGTCCGGGTGCCAGGGCGCGTCGAAGTTGAAGACGTGGGAGACGCCTTTGACATCCAGACCGCGCGCGGCAACGTCTGATGCCACCAGCAGATTAATCTCGCCATTCTTGAAGCGATCCAGCTCCGCAATGCGCGCGGACTGATCCATGTCGCCATGAATTTCGCCGGATTTATAGCCGCTGCGCTTGAGGCTCTGGTTGAGCTCACGCACCATCGTCTTGCGGTTGCAGAAGATGATCGCGGTGTTCACATCCTCGGTCTTCAGGAGCGCGCGCAGCATCTCCTGCTTGCCCTTTTCAGCGACGGGCACGAGCATCTGGGCGATGTTGGCGCTGGCCGTTGCGGGGCGCGCAACTTCGATGGATTTGGGGTTGGTCAGGAACTTGTCTGCCAGCTTCTTGATCGGCGGCGGCATGGTGGCCGAGAAGAGCAGGGTCTGACGGGTTGCGGGCAGCTTGGTGCAGATATTCTCGATATCGGGGATGAAGCCCATGTCGAGCATCCGGTCGGCTTCATCGATCACCAGCAGCGAGCAGCCAGTGAGCAGGATGTTGCCGCGCTCGAACAGATCCATCAGGCGGCCCGGCGTGGCGATGAGAACATCGACGCCCTTTTCGAGCGCCTTAATCTGATCGCCCATCGACACGCCACCGATGAGCAGCGCCATGTTGAGCTTGTGATATTTGCCATAATGCTCGAAATTCTCGGCAACCTGCGCAGCGAGTTCGCGCGTGGGCTCGAGAATGAGGCTGCGTGGCATGCGGGCGCGCGAACGCCCGGACGCGAGGATATCGATCATCGGCAGCACGAAGCTGGCGGTCTTGCCCGTGCCCGTCTGGGCGACGCCGATGATCAGCCCGTGGGAGAAGCCGGCCGGGCAGCTCGGGTCGTTCGAGAGCGGCAGGACGTCCATCATCGAGGCCAGCGTCACGTGGTGCCGCTTCGCGTACGCGCGGCCGACCGGGTGCATCAGCACGTGGCAGTTGCCGAGCAGGAAGCCGCCGGGGTCGGACCACGCGATCGCGGTGATCCGG
>CAMLFF010000001.1 GCA_946479185.1 uncultured Sphingobium sp. | reverse complement strand
CGCGGCCACCTTGGCGATGAGCAGCATGAACGGCGCCATGAAGCAGGCCAGCGGCTCGGGGTTGAGCAGGGCCAACTGCTTGGGGACCAGCTCACCGATGATGAGTGAAGCATAGGTCGTCGCTACGATGGCGATGGTGAAGCCGACATTGTCCGCATATTGCAGCGGCACGCCCAGCTGCGCCATGATCTCGCCAATCGGCCCGCCAAGCTTGTCGCCCGAATAGGCACCCGCAAGAATACCGATGAGCGTGATGCCGATCTGGACCGTGGAGAGGAAGCGCCCCGGCTCCGCGCTCAGGCTCAGTGCAATGCTGGCGCCGCGCTTGCCGCCCTTGGCCATAGCCTGCAGACGCGGCCTGCGGGCGGAGACAATCGCGAGTTCTGACATGGCGAAAACGCCGTTGAGCGCGATCAGGGCCAGAACGATAGCAGCGTCAAACCAGGGGAAAGCGGACATGGCCTCATCAGAAATCGGTGGAGATACATGTTCAATAGCTGATTATTGTACAAACACCACAGCGTTCGCGCGCGGGGTCTTATCCGTTCGTGCAGCGTTCAGGAAAGCTGGTTCAGGGAACGCACAATGCGATGAACCGTTTAAGCGGTTCACAGGCAAAGCATAAAAATTTCAGGAGATGAACATGATTGTTCGCAAGACTTCAGCATTCGCCACCACCGGGATCGTTATCGCGGCACTGGCATTGAGTGGCTGCGTCACTGATCCCGAAACCGGCAATCGCACGATTTCCAAGGCTGCTATTGGCGGCGTCGGCGGCGCGGTGGGCGGCTATCTGCTGGGCGATCTGCTCGGTGGCCGCAGCGATCGCACGGAAAAGATTGTCGGCGCTGGCATTGGTGCAGTCGCGGGTGCAGGCGTTGGCGCCTATATGGACGCGCAGGAGCGCAAGATGCGTGAGCGCACGGCGGGGACCGGCATCGACGTTGTGCGACAGGGTGATGAGCTGCTGCTCCGCATGCCATCGGGCATCACCTTCGCGACCAATCAGTCGACCATCCAGCCGCAATTCCAGCCGACGCTCGATCAGGTTGCGACAACGCTCGCCGAATATCCCAAGACCATGATCGACGTGCTCGGTCATACCGATTCCGACGGCGCCGAGGCCTATAATCAGACCCTCTCCGAGCGGCGCGCGCAGAGCGTTTCCAGCTATCTTGGCGGTCGCGGCATCGCTTCGGTGCGCATTGCGACGATGGGCTATGGCGAAACGCGGCCCATCGCCAGCAATGAAACGCCGGATGGGAAGGCGCAAAATCGCCGGGTCGAGATCAAGGTCGTGCCCGCGGTCGATAATGCCAGTTGATGTGAGGTACTGAAATCGGGCGGGGTCAGCGATGGCCTCGTCTGGTCCGGGCTGCTGCGTCGTGCTGTCGTAGCGGCCCGGTTTATATCAGCGCGACAGGATGCTGCCGCTCAGCCCATCCAGCACGAATTGTACGGCGAGCGCCGCCAGCAACACGCCAAGCAGGCGCGTAATCACCGCTTCCACCTGATCGCCCAAAATCCGCATGATCGGGCCAACGGCGAGCAGCGATACCAGCATCAGCAGCAGATTGGCGCCGAGCGCGGCCAAAACGATGGCCGTTTCGGTTGGGCCATTGGCCCGCGCCATCAGCAGCATGATCGCCGCGATCGATCCCGGCCCCGCGATCATCGGCATGGCCATCGGGAAGACGGAAATATCCTCGATTTCGGGCGTATCAATGATCTTCTGTGCCCGGTCCTCGCGCCTTTGCGTGCGTTTCTCGAACACCATCTCCATCGCGATGAAGAACAGCATGATGCCGCCAGCAATGCGGAAGGCATCCAGACCGATGCCAAGCGTGCGCAGCAGCCGCTCGCCCACCAGTGCAAAGCCAAGCAGGATGAGCGTGGCGACGATCACGGCGCGGATCGCCATCTGGCGCCGCTGCAGTGCGCTTGCGCCAACGGTCAGCCCGTTGAAAATCGGCGCGGAGCCGGGCGGATCGATCACCACGAACAGCGTGATGAAAGCGGGGATGAACAGTTCCATCATGGCGCGGCAGCCCCGGCGACAGCCTGAATGACGGGCTCATCCTTTCCCTGATAGTGCATCACAACGTCCAAGGTCTGCTCGCTCCACGACCAGCGCAAAGTGCCGTCTGCCGATTGCCCCGTGCCGTTGGCTGGCGGAGGATTGGGAATCGGCACCACGTCCGGCCTTTTGCCACGCCGCCGATCATCGTCGCGCTTCTGCTCGATTGCGCTGCGCCGTCCGCAATCGGCGACTCGCGCATCGATGATATTATCCTCATTGGCAGGCGCAGCCGTATCGCTGCCAAAATCCAGCACCCACTTGTAGCTGCCATTCTTCTGCTGGCGCCAGATGGTGGTGAAGCTGCCGCTCTTGCCGTCCGCCTTGCGCCAGGGCCCGGTCGCTGCGGCATAGCTACCATCGCAGGAAATGAAGATGCGATGCGGTTGCCAGTTCAGTGATTCGGCCGGATCAGCGCGTTTGCGCAGCCATGATTGCGCATTCACGGCGTCCGGCACGAACATCACTGCATCCTTGTCCGCCGTTTCGCGGAAGGCGGTCCATTGACCTTTCTCTCGCACAAGGCGGGCAAAAGCGAGTTCCGCCGCCACGATCGCGCTGGGGTTTGCAAGGCCGATGCCGCCCGGCGCGCCACGCAGGCGCGGCGGCTGGGCTGAGCCGACCGCCGCAGTCATGATGAGCGCGGCGGCGCCGAAAAAGGCAGTCCGGCGGTTCAGATGCCCTCAGGCGCAGGCAGGCCCGCGCGCATATGGGCAGCGAACAAAGTGTTGCGCATCAGCACGCCGATGGTCATCGGGCCAACGCCGCCCGGCACTGGCGTGATCGCCGCGACGTGACTGATGGCGCTGGCGGTATCCACATCGCCGACGATCTTGGTCTTGCCTTCTTCTTCGGCGGGCACGCGGTTGATGCCCACGTCGATCACCGTCGCGCCCGGCTTGATCCAGCTGCCCTTGATCATCTCCGGGCGGCCAACCGCAGCCACCACGATATCGGCCTGATGGACAACGCTGGCGATATCCTGCGTGCGGCTGTGCGCGATCGTCACGGTGCAATTGGCATTGAGCAGCAGCTGCGCCATCGGCTTGCCTACGAGAATCGAGCGACCGATCACCACGGCATTCTTGCCGGTCAGATCGCCCAGCTCATCCTGCAGCAGCATCAGGCTGCCAAGCGGGGTGCAGGGCACAAGGCCAGGCAGGCCAAGCGCGAGGCGTCCGGTGCTGATCGGCGTGAGCCCGTCCACATCCTTGTCCGGGTTGATCAGCTCGACCACCGCCTGCTCGTCGAGATGCTTGGGGAGCGGCAGCTGGACGAGAATGCCATCGACGTGATCGTCGGCATTCAGCTCCTCGATCAGCTCCATCAGCTCTTCCTGGCTGATGCCAGCAGGACGGCGGAACTCGAAGCTTTCCATGCCGAGCTTGAGCGTCATGCGGTGCTTGGAGCGAACATAGACGGCGCTTGCAGGGTCTTCACCCACCAGCACGACCGCGAGGCCGGGCTTGCGGCCCTGCGACTGCGTGAACTTGGCGACGCCCTCGGCCACCTTGTCCTGCAGCTTCGCCGCGAAAGCCTTGCCGTCGATTTCTTTGCCCAAAGTCATTTTTCGTTCCGTTCCTCTGCCGCAATCTCTTGAAGGGATTGTTCAATGTCCGGCCCTGCGCCGCAAATTCGCAAGCGCTTTAGCCGGTTGGTGTCGCCTGTCTCCAGCAAAATCGTCGATTGCGGGCGCTTGAAGCGCTTGGCGATCAGGCTGATGAGCGCCGCATTGGCCTTGCCCTTGTCCGGCGGCGCAGTCACGCTCGCCTGCATCCAGCGCTGTCCCGCGCTATCGGTAAATGTGCCACCGATCCGCACTTTTGTCGCTTTGGGGCTCAGGCGGATGGCGACCAGAAGGTCCGCGCCATCCCTGCGCAGCGGCATGATTGTCAGAGCAGCAGGGAAGCGAGCGCGGTGAGGCCCGGCCCTTGCAAGATGATGATGATGATCAGCACGACCATCGGCGAGAGATCAAGCGCGCCAAGATCCGGCATCACGCGGCGGATCGGGCGATAGAGCGGCTCGGTCAGCTTATCGAGCGCGATCCAGATGCTGCGGACGATATCATTGCTCGTGTTGATCACGTTGAACGCGATCAGCCAGCTCAAAATTGCCTGCACGATGATGATCCACCAGGCGACATTGAGCAAAATCGCCAGTGTCTGGATGAGGGCAAGGGCCATTGTTCGTCCTGTGGATGGAGGGGAGTATTGCGTTTAGCCTAGCGGGCAGGGCGGCGGCAACCCTTGAGGGCTGCCGAATGCCCGCCGCTTAGAGATGAACCAGCGTGCCCGCGCCCTGCTTGGTGAAGATTTCCAGCAGCATTACATGGGGCACCCGGCCATCCAGAATGACCGCCGCCTCAACGCCATGCTCTACGGCATTCACGCAGGTTTCCACCTTGGGGATCATGCCGCCGGAGATTGTGCCATCCGCCACCAGCTCGCCAATCCGCGCGGGCTCAAGGTCGCTCAGCAGGTCCTTGTCCTTGCTCAGCACGCCGGGCACATCGGTGAGCAGGAAGAAGCGCTTGGCCTTGAGCTCCGAGGCAATCGCGCCCGCCATCGTGTCGGCGTTCACATTATAGGTCTGGCCATCCACGCCAAGGCCCACGGGCGCGACGACGGGGATGATGTTATCGCGCGAGAGGCTGTCGAGGATGCGCCGGTCCACCTTCACCGGTTCGCCGACAAAGCCCAGGTCCACATTGCGCTCGATGCCCGAGTTCGGGTCCGCCTCGCGCTTGCTTCCGACTTTCTCGCACAGCACCATGCCTGCATCCTTGCCGGAAATGCCCACTGCGCGGCCACCCGCCTGTGCGATCCAGCCGACGATCTCCTTATTGATGGATCCAGCCAGAACCATCTCGGCAATCTGCGCCGTCTCCGCATCGGTCACGCGCAGGCCGTTAATGAACTTGCTCTCCACGCCCAGCTTCTTGAGCATCGCGCCAATCTGCGGCCCGCCGCCGTGCACGACGACCACGTTGATGCCGACCATCTTCATCAGCACGACATCTTCAGCAAAATCGCGCGCCGCCTCCGGGTCGCCCATCGCATGGCCGCCATATTTCACGACGAAGGTCTCGCCTGCATAACGCTGCATATAAGGCAGCGCCTCGGTGAGGGTCTCTGCCTTTGCAAGCATGGCGGGGTCTGGCGCGTAGCGATCGGTCATGCGCGCGCATTTAGGGGGTTGTGGGTTGGGGCGCAAGGAATTGGAAAATGGGCCGTGCGTTAACGATCCAGCTTCCGCCCCAGCATCACGAACAGATAAATTAGCGGCGGTACAAGGATCGCCGAGAGCACAACCTTCGCCAGCATCTGCCCCATCAGCAATTCGCTGATCGGGAACACGCCGTAAAAGGCGATAGTGACGAACAGCAATGTGTCCACGATTTGAGAAAGGATGCTGGCCGTTGCCGCGCGCAGCCACAGCAGGCGGCTGCCTTCGCGGCCTTTGAGGAAGGAGAAGATCGTCACGTTAAGCATTTGCGAGATGCCATAGGCCACGATGCCGCCCGCCCAGATGCGCGGGGTGCCGGACATGATCATGGCGAAGGCCGCCTGCCGATCGGGCGCCATTTCATGCGCGGCGGGCAGGGCGAGCACGATGACGGAGAGCAAGATCGAGGCAAGCAGCGGCACGAAGCCGAACAGCACGAGCCGGTTGGCGACCGTGCAGCCATGAAGTTCCGCAACTGCGCTGGAGACCACGACCAGCAACAGAAATGCGAAGATGCCCGCCTCGATCGCGAGCGGACCCACGCCGAGCATAGGACCGATGGCGGCAAGCGGCCCGAGCGAGACCTGCTTATTGCCGAGCACCCCTGCAATGCACACCATCCCGCCATAAAAGACGCTGAGGAAGAAGAGCGAGCGGGTGAGGGGGGCGGTTTGCGCGGTTGCGGCGGTGCTGGCGGTCATCCTGGCGGCTTATCGGCTTTGGCGGACGGGCGAAAGGGGCGTTTGCAGTTCATCGCCCTGGCATCATCGCAGCCGATTGCCGCGCCGACGATGGCCTGTATAACGAAGGCCGCTGTCGCACCGCTCCGGTCGGCAAGCAGGGGGCAAAGCGGCACTTCATGAACATCCTGATCGGCATCGGCGGCATCCTCGTGATCCTCGCCATCGCCTTTGCGCTATCCAGCAACCGCAGCGCCATCCGCCCGCGCGTGGTCGCCTCTGCCTTCGCCTTGCAGGCGGGCATTGCGGTGCTGGTGCTTTATGTGCCCGCGGGCAAGGCGGTCATCGCCACCATGTCGCGCGGTGTCGCCAATCTGTTGGGCTATGCGCAGGCGGGTACGGATTTCATCTTCGGTCCCCTTGCGCGGCCAGAGGTGGGCGGCGCGAGCTTTGCCATTGCCGCGCTGCCGGTCATCGTCTTCTTCGCCAGCCTTGTGTCGATCCTCTATTATCTCGGCATCATGCAATTCGTGGTGCGCTGGGTTGGGGGCGCGATCCAGAAGGTCACCGGCGTTTCCAAGGTGGAGAGCCTGTGCGCGGCGGCGAACATCTTCGTTGGCCAGAGCGAAAGCCCCTTGGTCATCCGGCCCTATCTCGCCAGCCTCACGCCTGCCCAGCTCTTCACCGTGATGACGAGCGGCATGGCGGGCGTCGCAGGCACCATCCTCGCCGCCTATGCCTCTATGGGTATCCAGATCGATTATCTGCTCGCCGCTTCCTTCATGGCCGCGCCGGGCGGCATTCTCATGGCCAAGATGATCATGCCGGATAATCCGGGCGATACGGAGATCGAGCCGGTGATCTTGCCGGACGCATCACATGAGGAAGAGAAGCCCGCCAATATCATCATGGCCGCTGCCCAAGGCGCGCAGGTGGGCGTGAAGCTCGCCGTCGCCGTGGGTGCGATGGTGCTGGCTTTCGTGGCGCTGGTCGCGCTCGCCAATGGTTTGCTGGCAGGCGCGGGCAACTGGTTCGGCTTTCCGGATCTCAGCTTTCAGATGCTGCTCGGAAAGGTCTTCGCGCCGGTCATGCTGCTGCTCAATATCCCCTGGGCAGAAGCGCAGATTGCCGGCGGCCTGTTCGGCACCAAGGTCGTGCTCAATGAGTTCGTCGCTTATATTCAGCTGGGTCAGGTACAGGGTGCGCTCTCGCCAGCCACCATCGCCATCTCGACTTTCGCGCTGTGCGGCTTTGCGAATTTCTCGTCGATCGCCATCCAGATGGCCGTGACCGGCAGCCTTGCGCCCAACCAGCGGCCCATGATTGCGCGGCTCGGCCTCAAGGCGCTGGTCGCGGGCAGCCTCGCCAATCTAATGAGCGCGGCGCTGGCCGGGATGATGCTCAGCCTCTAGATCACCGCGTCGGAACCCGCTCTTCGCCCGAATAGTCGTAAAAGCCCTTGCCGGTTTTGCGCCCCAGCCAGCCCGCCTCGACATATTTGACCAGCAACGGCGCGGGGCGGAATTTGGGGTCGCCGGTCGTCTCTTGCAGCACCTTGCAGATCTCAAGGCAGGTATCCAGCCCCACAAAATCTGCGAGCGTCAATGGCCCCATCGGGTGATTGAGGCCGAGCTTCACCGCCGTATCGATATCCTGCACACTCGCCACGCCCTCGCCGAGCGCAAAGATCGCTTCGTTGAGCATCGGCAGCAGGATGCGGTTCACGATGAAGCCGGGCGCATCAAAGGCATGGACCACATCCTTGCCCAGCGACTTGGCGAAACCTTCCACCGCACTCACCGTTTCGGCCGCTGTCGCCAGCCCGCGAATCACTTCGACCAGCGCCATCACCGGAACCGGGTTGAAGAAGTGGACGCCGATGAATCGCGCCGGGTCGCCACTCGCCTGCGCGAGCCGCGTGATCGGAATGGAGGAGGTGTTGCTCGCCAAAATCGCCTTTGGCCCGAGCACCGCGCTCACCTCTTTGAAGATCGCGCGCTTGATCTCCTCGCGTTCGGTCGCTGCTTCGATCACCAGATCGCAATCGCCAAAGCCGGTCAAATCGGCCACCGGGGTGATGCGCGCGATCGCAGCATCGGCATCTCCAGCCTCGATCTTTCCGCCCTCAACCGCGCGTTTAAACCGTTTTTCGATGCTCGCCTTACCCGTCTGCGCCTTCGTCAGCTCAATGTCGCGTAGCAGCACATCATAGCCAGCCTGCGCCGCCACTTGCGCGATCCCCGCGCCCATCTGACCCGCACCAATCACGGCGATCTTGTGCATCTTCAGTTTCCTTTGCGGTCAAACGCCTTTTAGATGAGCCGAGCAGCTTGGCTCTACTCCATTATGAGCAACTGCAGTATGACTGCCACTATGACAAGTTTCCTTGTGGCGTCCCGCACTGCATTCCTAACCTTGCTTTGCATGATCGCCGCGCCGTCGCTGGCGCAGAGAGGAGGCGCAAGCGATGCCGATCTGAGCAAGGTTGCGCCGGTGTCAGAACCGGTGCTCGGGCGCTTGCAGATTTTCGAGGACTGGGCTGTCGGTTGCGACAATCGCCTGTCTTGCAGCGCCGTCTCGCTCACGCCCGAGAATCTCGGTACCCCTTATGATGTGCTGGTCTCTATCCAGCGTGATGGCGGGCCCGCCGGTGCGGCAATATTGCGGTTGATGGGCGCTGATCGGCTGCGCGGCAAGGTCGAGCTGGTTATCGACGGACGCACCAAAGCCAAACCCACAGCGGCAAAAGATCTCATCGAGTTAAAAGGGCCTGCGGCGATGGACATCATCCGTGCGCTTGGCTCAAGCTTTGCTTTCGAGCTGCGGGATCGCAAACGCGCGGTGATCGGCGCGCCCTCCCTGCTCGGGCTACCTGCTGCGTTGCGCTACATGGATGAGCAGCAGGGGCGCATCGGCGGTCGCGCTGCGCTGGCGGCGGTGGGCGATGGACCTGCCGATCTGGCGCGGCCTTTGCCGCCGGTCGTCCAGATCCCGGCCAACATCCCTATGCTCGCCACGGCCAGCGCGCCTGCGCTCACCGCTGATGAGCTTGCCGCCGCGCGCCGCCTTGCATTGTGCGAGGCGGGGGTCGAAGCGGGCAGTCCGCTGGAGGCCTATGGCCTTGGTGAAAGTGAGGCGCTCATTCTCATGCCTTGTGATGCAGGCGCTTATAATGTGAGCGCCGTGCCGCTCGTGGCGCAGGGCGCGGCGGGCCATCGCCAGTTCCACATCGCCAAGTTCGATCATGTGCCGGGCTCCACGGGCGATGCCAGCGCGCCGCCGCTGCTCGTGAATGCGCGTTGGAACGGCCAGCGCGGCGAGCTTTCCAGCTTCGCCAAAGGGCGCGGGCTTGGCGATTGCGGCACCGCTGAAACCTATCGCTGGGATGGCGAACGCTTCCGCCTGGTCGAGGCGCGCTCCATGCCGGTCTGTCGCGGCGCCTGGGAGTGGCCGGTCATCTACTCGGCAGTGGACCAGAAGGGGTAGGCGCTGCTGTTACTGCCCGCCGCTCCCCAATATATTGATCGTAAATGCGATAATACCGAGGTTGAACACGAATGCCGCGAAGCTGTGCGTGATCGAAACCATCCGCATCTGCGTCGTCATAATCTCCACGTCCGATGTCTGGAACGTCATACCAAGCGTGAAGCTGAAATAGATGAAGTCGTAATAGCCCGGCTCTTTGGCATTGGGGAAGCGCAGGCCCGCGCGGTCATGAGCGCCGCCATCCGCCTTCAGGTAGAAAAGATGAGCATAATGCAGCGCAAAGACCATGTTGGCGAACAGCCACGCAAGCAGCAAAGTGCTGACAATCAGGACGATCGATAGGGGCCTGGTCCCGCCGCGATAGGCCAGCTCTGATCCCACTGCGACCAGAAGCACAAGGTTCACGGCCACGCTGATCGCGAGCATCGCGGCGCGGTTCACATCATTCTCCTGCGCCTTCCGCCGCATTTCATCAGCGTTCAGGCGGAACAGGCTGGGCAGCGTTGCGAGGAAAGCGAGGGCAGCAAGATCAAAGCTCGCCATGATTCCGTGGCGCCAGCCGATCATCGGGATCAGGCCCGCACATCCCACACCCAGCACCACGCCAAACAGGATGAAGCGCCACGGGGCGATTCTCTTTCCAAATGTGGTGCCTAATGCCATGTGGCTGGCTCTAGCGCATTGCTGATGACTGAACCACGCTGGTTGCGCTTTCAGGCATTTCATTCGCTGTCGTTCCGAGATAGCTTTCAGGCAAGCCGGTCAGCTCTGCGGGAAGACGTCTCATGCGGTTTCTATTCAAGCGATCCGATGCAACGGCTGAGGCCGGGTTCCGCAGGACTGCGAGTGAGACGCTGGATGAAGCGCTCGCCTTATTGCGGGATCGGGAGCAGAACCATGATCTGACGACCGCGCAGATCGTCCATCGCGTGCGGCGCAGTTGCAAGGCGATGCGTGGGTTGCTGCGACTCGTACGCCCGGTGTTCCCTGCTTACGAAACCGAGAATGCCATGTTTCGCGACGTCGCCGCCTCGCTTTCGGCTGCGCGCGATAGCACCGTGCTTGTCGAGGCGCTGGATAGCGTGATCGCGCAGACGGATCGCGGGCGGCGAGAGCATGGCGCGTTAGAGCCAGGTGACATCGCGGCTATTCGCGCGCAGCTCGCAAAGCCCGCAGAAGACCCTGCATTGATTGAGATGCAATTGGACCGGGCCGCGCAGGCGCTGCTTGCGGCGCGCGTGCGAGCGGCGGGCTGGTCGCTCGTCGCGCATGGCGACACGCCCCTCGCGCCCGGCCTGCACAAAAGCTACCGCGCCGCGCGCCGAGGGATGAAAGCGCTGGCGGGATCGGGCGATCCTCAACTGAGCCATGAGTGGCGCAAGCAGGTGAAATATCATTGGCAGCATATGCGCCTGCTGCGCTCGCTCGCGCCCCATCTTGCTCGGGATCGCGTGCGGACCGCAGGCCGTCTTGGTGATATGCTGGGTGAGCAGCATGATCTTGATTTGCTCGCGCACATGCTCGAGGATGATGGGATGGCTGGCGAAACCGCGACACGCATCGCACTGCTTGCCCGCCGTCGCGCGGCCCGGCTTGCCCGGCGAAGCGCCAAGCTTGGCGCCCAATTGTTCGATCAGAAGCCCTCTGTCTCTATGAAGGCGTGGGACGATGTATGGGCGCGTTGGCCGAGGCTCTGACGGTTTAACCGGTCGAGCGTTCGCTCAACTTGCGCTCCCACGCCAGCGCATGCTCGACGATGGTGTTGAGGTCTGCATAGGCTGGCTCCCAGGGGAGTGTGGCCTTGATCCGGCGATTGTCAGAGATGAGCGCGGGCGGGTCGCCAGCACGGCGGCCTTCGATACGGCGCTCAAGCGTCATGTTGGTCACGCGGTCCACGGCGTCGAGTACGTCGAGCACGGAGAAGCCGCTGCCATAGCCGCAGTTCATGGTCAGGTTCTGCTTCGGCTGCGCGATGAGCGCTTCGAGCGCCAGCACATGGGCGGCGGCAAGGTCGCTCACATGGATGTAATCGCGCACCCCTGTGCCGTCCGGTGTGTCATAATCGGTGCCGAATACGCTCACATGGCTGCGTTTGCCCAGGGCTGCTTCTACTGCGACCTTGATGAGATGGGTCGCCCCCGCGGTCGACTGGCCAGAGCGCCCGTGCGGGTCTGCGCCCGCCACGTTGAAATAGCGCAAGGCGCAATAGTTCAGCTCATGCGCGGCGGCGACATCGCCCAGCATGATCTCGGTCATCAGCTTGGACATGCCATAGGGGTTGATCGGCAGCTTGGGACTGTCCTCCGTCACCGGGCTTTCCTTGGGAATCCCATAGGTTGCGGCCGTTGACGAGAAGATGAAATGCGCGACGCCCCCCCGCACTGCCGCCTCGATCAGCGCCCTGCTGTTGGCGGTGTTGTTGCTATAATATTTGAGCGGGTTCTCCACCGATTCCGGCACGATGATCGACCCGGCAAAATGCATGATGCCCTTCACGCCATGCTGCGCAATCACGCTCTCCATGAATGCGACATCGCCGATATTGCCCTCCACGAAAGCGGCTTTCTCATGCACCGCCCAGCGAAAGCCCGTGGTGAGATTATCCACCACCACGACCGGCCAGCCGCTATCGACCAGCGCCAGCACGGCATGGCTGCCGATATAACCGGCGCCGCCGGTGACGAGGATTGTGGGTTTGTCAGTCAACGTCTGTTCTCCAGGGCTTTCGCCATGCGCTCGTTGGTTCAATAGAAGCTTGCGATAATCGGCACGACCAGCATGACCATCAGCAGAATGGCTATCGCCGCCAGCCAATGGCGCAACCCTGGTCCAACGCGCTTAGGCTTCACGTCTTCGCAGGTCGCTGTCCAACCGCTGCAACCGCCTTGCGTACATCTTGTGAATGTCCACGCGGCAGGATCAAAATCTCGTCGCCCGTCGCCACCACGATCAGATCATGGGCGCCGACGACCGTCACGTTCGGTCCATCGCTGCGAATCAGACAGCCTTGTGACTCGATGGCTTGCACGGCGCCTTGCAAGGCGTTGTCGCTCTCGTCGCGGATCGCAAGCTCGTAAAGCGCATCCCAGCTGCCAACATCGGACCAACCCATGCTAACTGGCACACACGCGACCTTTTGAGCGCGCTCCATCACGGCATAGTCGACTGAATCGGACGGGCAGCTTGCAAAAGCGTCCGCGTCGGGATGGATGGTGCTATTCTCTTCTCGACCATTCGCCATCGCCCGGCGGGCTGCTGCCAGCATGGCGGGCTGATAGTCCGCGAGCGCCTGAAGGAAGGTGCGCGCGCCAAACAGGAAGATGCCCGCATTCCAGACATGATTGCCTTGCGCCAACATGTCTGTCGCGCGCTGCACGTCGGGCTTTTCAATGAAGCGTTCAACCTTCTGGACGCCGTCGCTCAAGGAGTCGCCAAGCGCGATATAACCAAAGCCGGTCTCAGGCGCATCGGGTTCAATCCCGAAAGTGACGAGCCACCCATCGGCGACCAGCGCGCGGGCCTTCTCGATCGCCGCGTGAAATGCAGGAACGTCCGTAATGACATGGTCGCTTGGCATCACCAGCATCGCGCCGTCGCTGTCCTCCAGCGCGAGGGCGGCGAGGGCAATGGCAGGTGCGGTGTTGCGCGCGACCGGCTCAAGAATGACGCGAATGTCCGGTCCCCCCTGCGCGTGGATGATGTCCGCATGGGCAGCATTGGCTACGACTATTGGCGCGAGGCTTCCCGCAAGGCCTGCAATACGTCCAAGCGTAAGCTCGAACATGGTCTGGTGACTCGTTAAGGCAATGAACTGCTTGGGGCGCTGTTCACGACTGATCGGCCACAATCGCGCGCCAGAGCCGCCGGATAGAATGACCGGCGTGATTGATTGAAGTTCCGGCAAGACGATCCATTCTCCTGGCTAAGCCTCCTCAGCCTTCACAATGTCAGAGCCGTCATTGCCCGCCTCACCGCTCGAAAAGCAAGCAAAAGGTGGAGGCGCTGCCTCTACTTGAACGCTTCGCTGATGGAGCAGGCCGCTGGACCTAGAATGACGACGAACAAAGTCGGCAGGATGAACAGGATCAATGGAACGGTCATGATTGCCGGGAGACGCGCCGCCTTTTCTTCAGCGCGCATCATTCGCTCATGGCGAAATTCGGCGGATAGGATGCGCAGGGCAGAAGCCAGCGGCGTGCCGTATTTCTCGGTCTGGATCATGGTCGTGACGACGCCGCGCAGCGCATCGAGCTTCACCCGTTCCGCGAAATTCTCGAATGCGGTGCGGCGCTCGGTGAGGAAGGAAAGCTCAATAGAGGTGAGCTGAAATTCTTCGCCCAGCTCCGGATAGGCCGAGCCGAGCTCGCGCGCGACACGCGCAAAAGCTGCGTCGACTGTCAGACCCGCCTCGGCGCAGATCACGAGCAGATCAAGCGCGTCCGGCACGCCCTTGCGGATGGCGTTGGCGCGTTTGGTGACCATGTTATTGACATAGAGATCAGGCGCTTTGTAGCTGAGCAGCAGGGCGCCGCCAAAGACCATGAACTTTTTGAACGCGCTCCAGTCGGGCCATAGTTCAACGCCGTAAATCAGGAACGCTGCTGTGCCGCCAACAACGATGGGCAGCACCATGCGGCTGAAAATAACCGCGACGGCCCATTCCTTGGAGCGGATGCCAGCTTGCGCCAGCTTCTTCTGCGCATCCTTGAGCTGATCGTCCTGCAGCACTTTCATGGAGGACAGGAAGGCCCGCATCCGGTCGGTTGTGTCGCTCTGGTGGGTGATCTTGGTGCGGCGCTTGGCCGTGGAGACGATGATGCCGGATTTGAGCTGTTCGCGCCGTTCGTTCAGCGCCTTCACGCGGCGGCCCATAGGGTTGCGCACGGTGGTGGCTGTATAGAGCGCCAAGAGTACCGCGAATGTCGCGAGCGCCGCAAGGAGCGTTCCGACATCGGTTGCCGTCAGGCCAAAGAGTGTGGCGCCAGTATTGGTCATCGTCTGTCCTGCCGCTCTCTAGATTTCGAAGCTGATCATCTTGGCCATGATGAGCACGCCAATGCCCATCCAGCACAGTCCGCCAAAGCCGATGATCTGCATCAAGCTGAGACCGAAAAGGCCGTTGGCGCTACCCGTGAAGAACGGGGACATATATTCAAAATTGATCCAGCAAATCATGCCGAACACGAGGAACGGCAGCGATCCGATGATGTAGGCTGAGGCTTTAGATTCCGATGACATGGCCCGAATCTTGAGCTTCATCTGGGCGCGCTGGCGCAGCACGGTGCCAAGGTTGGCGAGTGTTTCGGCCAGGTTGCCGCCCGTTTCGCGCTGGATATTCAAGGTGATGCAGAAGAATTTGAACTCCGGCGTCCCTAGCCTGTCAGCTGTCTCATGCAGCGCCTGATCCATCGACCGGCCGATCTTCATACGCTCGGTAATCAGCTTGAACTCTTCGCCGACCGGACCCGGAATTTCCTGGCTCACGACGACCATCGTCTCGCCGACCGGCAGGCCTGAACGCAGGCCGCGCACCAGCAGATCGAGCGCATCAGGGAAGTTGGCCGTGAACTTATCGAGCCTGCGCCCGATGAGACGACCCACCACGAAATGCGGCAGGCCAAAGCCGATGGCGATGGACATCAACATGCTCGGTATGAAGGGCATGCCGCGCAGCAGCAGGATGATTTGCAGCGCCAGCACCAGGCCGACGCAGCTGGTCATATATTGACTGAGCGTCCATTTCTTGCCGGTCATGTGCAGGCGCTTGGCCAGCAATTCAGGATTGGGCAGGAGCGAGGGGAAGAGCTGGCCCTTGTCCATCGTGCGTGCGGCAATGGCCTTGCGCATCCGCGCTTCGATCTGGTTGCCATCATCTTCAGCGTAGCGAGATTTCATCGCGGCAATGCGCTTGTTGCCGATCCGCGCGGTTGAGGGGCCCGACAGCGCCAGAACGAGCAGAACGACCATAGCCGTTGCCAGCAGGATCAGCAGGATCAGCCTTGGGTCACTCATCATCTCATCCACTCATTTCGTCATCACGGGGATGTGCGTTTAGTTCGCCGAGACCTGGCTGCGGGCTTTGGGCTTGCTCTTTGCGCCCTTTGGAAGCTTCACGTCGAGCAACCGGCTGATCAGCGATCCGCCGCTTTTCTTGGGTGCGACGGTTTCGCCAGGTTCCACCGATGCGAGGAGGCCGCTCAATTCCACCAAACCCTGGCCAAATTTGCTTGACCGGCCACTTTCGGCTGCTGTCTTGCCGAGCTTCGCCGCCTGCATGGCGACCTTGGCGTCGAGCGGGAGGATGAGGTCCACCTTCCTCTCGATGCTCTGCTCGAAATCCTTGCGCGCAAGCTCGGTCAGTCCGGTCAGAACCTTGTTGGCGACGACCACCACCTGAGATTGCGGAGCGTTCGTCTTCAACCAGGAGAGAATGCGGATCGTGTCGCGCGCGCCAGCGAGGGTGAACTCGGTGACGAGGATGACGGCGTTCGACTCATGCACAAGATGCGGATGTTGCACGAGCATAGAGCGTGGCAAATCGACGAAGGTGCATTCAAAGGCACTGCGCAATTCCTCTTCCAGCTGGAAATAGGCTGCGCCATCGGTGATGAGCGGCTGGCTGATCGGCGCTTCAGCCGAGAGCAGCGCCAATGTCTCGCTCGCACGCACCATCGCGCGCTCGATGAAGAGCCCGTCGATGCGGCTGGGGTTTTCGACCGCGTCGGTCAGGCCACGGCCCGGCTCAAGGTCCATTGCCAGCGCGCCCGTGCCAAAATGCACATCGAGGTCGAGCAAGGCGGTGGACTGCTTGTGCTGCGTGCTGCTGAGGTAGGCAAGCGAGGTCGCGACTGTCGATGCGCCAACGCCGCCGCGCGTTCCAATGACCGACACCATCAGATGCGGACGATCGCCCGATGCATCACTCTTGGGAGCGAGCAACACGGCCTGCGCGCCGACCAGCGCATCGCGCACGGTTTCGACCGATAATGGCTTGAGCAGATAATCCTGAATGCCGCTCGCGACGAGATCGCGATAGAGGCGGACATCATTCACCTGACCGCTGGCGATAACGACCGTGCCGGGTTCGCAAACCTCGGCAAGGCTGTTGATATCGCCCAGCGGATCAGCTGACTCGGACAGATCGACGAACAGTACATTGGGACTGGCCGACATGGACAGCGCTTGCACCGCGTTGCGCAGGCCGCCCTTATGAACCTTCTCCGGCGCCCAGCCCATTTCCTCGACAACGGTCTTGAGGACCTCAAGGCTATGATCGTCACACATATAAGCGTGGAATGCATCGCGACCGTTGGGGCCGCCCATTTTCCAGGGTGCGTTCATCTCAATTGCCTCCTGCGGACTCGGCTTGCAAACCACCTGCGCCAGTGGGTTCCTTGTCGCGATACGTCTTGATTGCCTTGCTGCTCACGCCGTTCGTGACATCGAAGCTCGAGGAGCGACCCTCGATCAGGTCACGCGGGTCGGCGATCATGGCGGCGAGGTTGTTGGCGGTGGCGCAGCCATAATTATCGGTCAGGCCGCCGTGGAAATTCGCTTCTGCCTTGTCGCGCCAGCTGGGGCAGCTCGGCACGCTGGCAACCGACCGGCTCACCACGACCCGCAGGCCGCCCACGGGCGCCTCGCCGACCGTTATGGGTGCATCACCCTCGACCAACAGGCCATAGCGGCCAACGACATCGTTAATGGCATCGCGCAGGGCCAGCGGGCTGCTGGAGAGGCCCGCCAGGCTGACATGATCGCCATAGCCAAGACGCAAGGCATTGAACCAGACCGTCAAACGCTGCTCATCATAGCTGCTGAGCGCGCCCGATCCATCGGCCTGCAGATCGAAGATGAAATCCGTGCGATCCACGACGGGCTGATGCCGCGGCTCCATGCCTCGATCAGCTTTGGCGGCCTTGCGGGCCTGAGCCGGGGTAATCGCAAGCGCGATGCACAGCGCCGCAGTTGCAGTGGCTGTGGCTGATTTACGAAGGAAGCTCATCTGTTGCATCTCTCTTCCCTTGCTCATCAAAAGCTGAAGCCGGGCGCGGCAGCTGTCTTGCCTTCAGCGCGGGCGGGGATTTTCTCTGGCGTCACGGTGGTGGCAGGCGTGGCCTGCGGCACTGGACGACTCGCGCCGCTCTCGCCGTCATGAAGCTTGCCGCCAAAGAGGCGCTGCCCATCACTGGCGTTGCGATAGCCATCGGTTGGCAGCGAAATATCTGCGGTTTCGACCGGCTGCACGAGGTAGGGCGTCACGATGATGACCAGCTCGGTTTCCTGACGGCGATAGCCCTGCGATTTGAACAGATTGCCAAGGATCGGGATGTCGCCGAGGAAAGGCGCTTTCTCGATGGTGTTGCCGCTGGTTGTGGAGAGCAGCCCGCCGATCATGAAGCTCTGGCCAGAGCCGAGTTCCACAGTCGTTTCGGCGCGGCGTGTGGACACGCCGGGAATGGTGTAGTCGTTCAGGCGAACGCCATTGCCGACATCAAGCTGGGAGACTTCCGGACGCACGCGCATGGAGATGCGGCCATTGGCCAGCACCGTGGGCGTGAAGGCGAGGCTGACGCCATATTGCTTATATTCGACGGAAATCTGGCCAAGTGTGGTCGAGATCGGGATGGGGATTTCGCCGCCTGCCAGAAAGCTTGCGGTCTCGCCCGAGAGCGCCGTCAGATTGGGGTTGGCCAATGTCGCGGCATAGCCCTGCGTCTCTGCCAAATCGAGCGTGGCGAGAACGTCCATGCCGAACAATCGACCAGCTGCGCCAAGGCTGGTGCCGGTTTCAGGCGTTTTGAAGCCGAACTTGGTGTCGACAGCTTGCCGTCCCGTCGCTGGATTGATGATCGGGATCGTGCGACCGTCCGCTGTCGGTATGGTTGCAGGCGAATAAGTGATCGTGCCCGGCGAGCCCTGACCGATGCCGAACAGGAAGCCGCTGCCTGAGCCGCGACTGTTCAGCAGGTTAAAGCCGATATTTTTGGAGAAGCTTTTGTTCACCTCTGCGATGCGCACCTGCAGATTGACTTGCAGGGGCGTCGCGGTGCGCAGGCGGCTGACCACATTGGTCTTGTCGCCCGAGAAGGCCTGCACGAGGCGCTGGACCTCGGCGGCGTCTTCGGGCGCGGCGACGGTGCCGGTGAGGAGCACCATGCCGTTCATCGTGTTCACCTGCACTTGCGATTGCGGCATGGCGAGGCGAAGCATCTGATCGATGCTGGTGATGTTGTTGCCGACGCGCACGGCGTTTGCGTAGAGCATCTTGCCGTTGCTTGAGGTGACAAAGACGTTGGTTTCGCCTGGCGCCTTGGCGATGAGATAGATTTGCCGCTGCGAGCGGACATGCACGTCCACCACTTCTGGATTGGCGATCACCACATCGGTGAGGTTCGCCGGCAGATTGATCACGCGGCTTTCACCGACGGCGAGCAACAGCGCGCCATTCTCCTGCTTGGCGCCTTGGGCCAGCAGCCGCTCGGGGGCGAAGGTGGCGCTCGCCGCGATGGCGAGAGCAAGGGCGATCCCGCTGGCGGCAATCCGCGCGGGCTTGGATTTGGGGACGAAGCTCATCTTACTTGCTCCCAATTTCGACATTGGTGACAGCGGTGCCGCGTGCCACCCGAACGATGGGGCCGGTGCCAGTAATTCCGCCTGAGCCATCGCCCTGACCATTGGTCTCGACCGGCTTGGCGGGCACGCTGCTGCGCTGGTAGCGCGAGACATCGGCGCCGGTTGAATAGGTCGATCCGCGATCGGAAGGATGAGTGGCAACGGCAGCCAGCATTTTGGCCTCGCCCTTACTGTCGCCTGCCGAAGCTGCATCGATATCGCCGGAGGCGAGCGCTTCTTCGAGCTGCTGACTGTTATCAGCGAGCGAGCGCAAGGTGAGCGAAAGCGCGCCGACCGTCTGCGCGACGCTGATCCGCTCTGCCATCCGCGGCGTCACTTCAATGGTGACGTTGGAATAGGTGCGCACGACCGGCTTGCCATCTTCGCCCAGCGCATCCGTGCGCTGATCGGTCGCAAGCACACGCAGGTTGCTGAGAATCGTTTCGGATACCTTGAGTGGCGGACCATCGCCGCCGCCCGCCACGCTCTGCGTGAGGACGAGGTCAACCCGGTCACCGGGAAAGACGAAGCCAGCGACGCTGCTCTGCACGGAGACAGGGACCGTCACGGCCCGCATGCCAGCGCCGAGCGCGGCGGCGAGGAAGCCGCGATCACCCGGCATGATGAGCGAGCCAACGGTGGCGGGCTGCCCCGCCGCGATGGCCGTGCGCACAACAGCGCCGATCATCTTCGTCTCGTCGGTCTTGCCCTGAATATAATAAGCGTCTTCGATCAGCTCCTTGGGCCAGGGCTGGAAGCGATAGGAGTCCGCCGTGATGATCGTGCCGACGGGGAGCGACTTGGTGGCGACGAGCACATGCGGCATTTGCGATGGATCCGGCATGGCGGAAGCGGACGCGCTGGGCGACCCGCCGCTCATAAACATGGATCGAGCTAGGAACGCCGTCGCGATGGCAATGACGAGAGCGCCAGCCAGCAGCGCGATCTTTTTAGGTTCCATGTGGAAAGTCGCCTCCAATCGGCGGAGCCCCCCAGGCTCCGAATATGCCGATCATTATTAAGCCAAAGGGTTAAAATAGCGTTCGCCTAGAACCCACAGCCCGCTGAGCGCGATTGCAACGCCGTACGGGATCTGGGGTTGGCCGATTCGCCGGGTCATGCGGTGATGGATAACGGTGGCAGCCGTCACGACCCCGCCGACCAGCGCCATCACGATGATGAGCGTCGACATGGCCTGGAGCGGCATCCACAGAGCGATGGCGCCAAGCATCTTAACATCGCCCCCGCCCATCATACCGAGCGCGAACAGCAGCGTGAAGATGGCGAAGACGCCAGCCGCGATGGCCAGTTGCACGAGGATGTCCGGGTAACAGGCGAGACCATTGGCCCACCACCAGAAAGGCGCGAGCAGCGCGATGGCGAGGTTCAATTTGTTGGAGATGATGCGGCTGCGCAGATCGGTCGCGGCCCCGCGAAGCAGGAGCAACGCGAGCATGGCGCTCAGCAAAGTTGGTGTCCAAACCCCTGACATAATGGTTTATGCCTAGACGTTACGCCTTACCAAATCGTAACCACGCCGCGATGCAGCCAGCCGCCACACTTTCACTCGCCCCTGCCATGCCGATCCAGACTCCGATGAGGGTGGCGGCATGACGTCTGTGGATATCCTTATCGTGGGCGGCGGCATGGCCGGGTTCAGCCTTGCAGCAGGGCTGGCAGGGCAGGCACGGGTGATGCTGATCGAGCAGGAGGATCAGCCGGGCTATCATGCCTCCGGGCGGTCGGTTGCCTTTTGGGAAGAGACCTATGGCGGGCCAGCCGTGCAGCCGCTCACCAGCGCGAGCGGGCCGTTGCTTGCCTCGCCCGATCCTGCCTTTTCCGAGCATGGCTTTCTGGGCAAGCGCGGCGCTCTGCACATTGGCCGGGCCGGGGAGGAGGCGCTGGTCGAGGACTTCCTTGGCGAATTTGCGCAGAGCGATGTTGCATTCGAGCGGATGGACCGCGCTGCGCTGGACGCGCAATTGCCGGGATTGCGGGCCGAATGGACGCTCGGGCTAGCCGAGCCGAGCTGCCGGGATATCGACGCCGCAGGCTTGCTCGCTGCTTATCGCAAGGCAGCATTGAGGCTTGGACTGGATGCGCGAATGGCGACGCGCTTCGAATCGGCGACGCGCGCAGGTGATGGATGGCTGGTGCAGACCAATGTTGGACCGATTGTGTGCGGCCTCATCGTGAATGCGGCGGGTGCCTGGGCTGATGAGGTGGCGCGACGGTGCGGACTCGAGCCGCTCGGCATCATGCCGCTGCGGCGCACGGTCGTGCAATTGCGCTGCCCGGATGCGCCAGCCCATGTGCCGCTGACCGCCGCGCTGAATGGGAGTTTTTACTTCAAGTCAGAGGGCGTGGGGCGGCTGTGGCTCTCCCCGCACGATGAAACGCCGGACATTGCGCGCGACGTGGCGCCTGAGGAACTGGACGTTGCGCTGGCGGTCGATCGGTTCATGCAGGTGGTGGATTGGCCCATCGCGGCGGTCGAGCGAAAATGGGCAGGGCTGCGCAGCTTCGCGCCAGATCGAAAGCCCGTTTATGGAGCAGACCCGCGGGTGCCGGGCTTCTTCTGGTTTGCCGGGCAAGGCGGCTTTGGGATTCAGACCGCGCCTGCCGCTGCACTGATTGGCGCGGCGTTGATTTTGGGGACGGACCTGCCCGCCCCCGTGGCTGCGATCGACACGAGCGTCTATGCGCCTGATCGCCTTGTCACCTGAAGCGGTAGGGCGTCACTTCAGCGTGTCGAGATAGGCGATAACGTCGGCACGGCGCTTGTCGTCGGCAATGCCTGCGAAGGCCATCTTGGTGCCAGGCACGGACTTCATGGGTGCGCGCAGATAGTCGTTCAGCTTGGCGTCGCTCCACACAAAGCCGCTGGCCTTCATAGCGGGTGAATAGTTGAAGCCGGCCAATGTGCCAGCCTTGCGCCCGACCACACCGTGCATCGATGGGCCAAGACCATTCTTGCCCGGCTCAACCGAGTGGCAGACGCGGCATTGCACGAACAGCTTGGCTCCACTTGCGGCATCGCCTGCCGAGGCGGCGGCGGGTGCGGAGACGGCAACGACTGCAGCAGGCTCAGGCTTGGGTTCTGCGGCTTGCGCGACAGGCTTTTCCTCAGGGGCAGCGCTATTCTCAACCGGTGCGGGACCAGGCGTCACTTCATTCACCACGACGGCGTTGCTGGCGACGTTCGCGACATTCTCAGCTGCATTCATATCCGGTACAGCGGCGGCATTCTCTGCGGGCTTGGGGTCCGATCCGCAGGCGGAGAGCGTCGCGCTAGCGGCGAGGACCGCGATGAGGGGCAGCGATGAAGCGCGAGACAGAAGCGCACGAAACATTGGCATTAAGCAACTCCCGACAAGATTATGCCTGTATTTCCCAAGCCTTGGGCCGACTGGCATCAATTGGCCCGCAACGCCGGGAGCGTCAATATTCAATCGTTCATCGCTGAACCATTCGCCCCGTGCCGAGTGCTGGACGGGTAGCGCGGGTTGACACGGCCCGGTGAACATGACGATGACGGACTTTGCGTATTTACAGTGGGGAAGAGCCAGATTGACCGAAGCGGAGCAGGGCAGCCACGAGCATGAATCCGCTGATTCAGCGGTGATCGATCAGGCACGGATCGACCGTGAATATGCCTTCACCTTTGGCGTGATTCTGGTGGCGCGGCGCTATCGTGCGATGCTGGATGAGAAGCTGCGCCCGATGGGTTATGGCTCGGCGCGGATGGAAGCACTTTCCACCATCGCACGCTCGATCGAGCCAAGCGCGCAAATCTCCATTGCCAAGCGCATCGGCATTGAAGGGCCAACCTTGACCCGCATGCTGGACACGCTTGAGGCCGATGGCCTTGTGGTCCGCAAGCAGGACCCGACCGACCGGCGCACCAAGCTCATCGAGTTGACCGATGCAGGCCGGGCGGCTCTGAAAGAGATCACGCTGGTAGCGCAGGAATTCCGCAGCAGCGTGCTGGCCTCATTGCAGGATAGCGAGTTGGATGACGTGAATGCGGTTACCGCCAGACTGATGAAGCAGTTCAGCGAGGCGAGTTTCGGCTGAACGGCTGAACGCTGCGCAAAATTCCGCGCAGCGCTGGACTTGACCTACCACCATAGATAATTGCAGCCCTAACGATCGACTTAGGAGATTTGCGCATGGCACATGAGGGTGGAACGCAGGGCAATGGAATGCCAGCACGGATCGTTCATCTCGACAAGATGACGATGGGCGGCTTCGAGATCCCCCGGCCCGATGCAGCGCATGAGTGGATCGAGCATGATTTCAGCGAGCCCGGCGAAGTCGTCGAGCGACTTACAGGCGCGCAGGTCGCCATCATCAACAAGGTGAAGATGGACGCCGCGACGCTCGATGCGCTGCCGGACCTCAAGCTGATTGCCGTGACCGCCACGGGCACCGACGTTGTGGATAGCGCCGCCGCCAGCGCGCGCGGCATCGCGGTGCGTAATGTGGTGGGCTACGCCGGAACCTCGGTTGCCGAGCATGTCATCATGCTGGTGTTCGCGCTCAATCGCGGGCTGGTGCCGTTTCGCGAGTCGGTGGTCGATGGGCGCTGGGCTGGCGGCAAGGCGTTCTGCGTGTTTGCAGCGCCTGTGCGGGATATCGTTGGGCAGCGGCTTGGCCTTTTCGGCAGCGGGGCGATTGCGCAATCCGTCGCCAACAAGGCGCGGGCGCTGGGCATGGACGTGGTGTTTGCGGGTCGCCAAGGGCAGCCAGCGAGCGAGGGCAAGCTTGCCTTTGAAGAGGTTCTGGCGACCAGCGACGTCATCAGCCTGCATTGCCCGCTGACCGACGACACGCGCCACATGCTCAATGCCGATACGCTGGCGATGATGAAGCCGGGCGCGATGATCCTGAATACCGCGCGCGGCGCGCTCATTGATCTGGATGCGCTGGAAGCGGCGCTGGAATCCGGCCAGATCGGCGGTGCTGGCATTGACGTCGCGCCGGTTGAGCCACCACCACCGGGCAGCGCGATCCTGCGGCTGGCGGATCGCCCCAATGTGATCGTGACGCCACATGCGGCGTGGCTGAGCAAGCAGGCGGTGACCGATCTGGCGCAGCGCACCGGCGACAATATCGTCAATTTTCTGCGCGGCGAATGAGCGGCGTCATGACCCGTCGCAACTTGCTTGAGCAGGCCTATGAGGCAGGGGTTGCGGCGTGCAAGCGCCCGCAAACGATCATCGACGCGTTGCCGCCCAAGCCAAAAGGGCGCGTTCTGGTCATCGCGGCGGGCAAAGGTGCTTGGCCGATGGCGCAGACCATTGAGCAGCATTGGCCCGATGCGACCGGCCTTGCGGTGACGCGGACCGGCTATGGCGGGCATCTTGATCGGATCGAGCTGATCGAGGCGAGCCATCCGGTGCCGGATGCGGCAAGCCTTGGCGCGGCGGCGCGCTGCCTTGAGTTGGCGGAAAGCGCGGGCGAGGATGATCTGCTGCTGGTGCTCTTGTCCGGCGGGGCATCGTCCTTGCTGGCGGCGCCGTCCGATCCGCTCGATCTGCCAGCCAAGCAGGCGGTGACGCGAGCGCTGGTGCGATCGGGCGCGTCCATCGGCGAGATTAATCTGGTGCGCCGCCATCTCTCGCGGATCAAGGGCGGGCGACTGGCGGCTGCGGCTTTCCCCGCGCAAGTGCTGACGCTTGCCGTCTCCGATGTGGTTGGCGATGTGGCGGAGGATATTGGCTCCGGGCCAACTGTGGCCGATGCTGGCACAATCGCGGATGCGCACGCAGTGCTGGCGCGGTTCGGCATCGCCGATCCGGGTGGCTGGAGCGAATCGGTGAAGCCGGGCGATCCAAGGCTCGCGCGCAGCAGCTTCGCCGTGATCGTGCGGCCGGACGATGCGCTTGCGGCGGCTGGCGACTATCTCGCGACGCAGGGCTACACGCCGGTGATCATCGAGCGGGAGGCGGATGGCTATGCGCGCGTGGTGGCTAAGCGCCATGCCCATGCGGCAATGGCAGCCCATCAGCGCGGCGAGCGATGCGCTTTGATTTCCGGCGGGGAACTGACCGTGACCGTGACCGGATCGGGCGTAGGCGGCCCAAATCAGGAATATGCGCTGGCGCTGGCCTGCGCGATCAAAGATCAGCCCGGCATCGCGGCGCTGGCGGCGGATACCGACGGGGTGGATGGCAATCGCGATGTGGCGGGCGCTTATGTCGATGGCGAAACGCTGGGTGAACTGGATGACGCGGAGGTCGATATCGCCGCATCGCAGGCCAATAATGACGCGGGCACCGCGCTGGGCGAGGTGGGCGCGCTTTTCGTGCCAGGGCCGACCTTTACCAATGTGAACGATTTGCGGATTATCTTGGTCGATCCTTGAGGGGCGGCTTAGCTTAGTTCCTCCCCGCTGGCGGGGAGGTGGCAGCGCGGAGCGCTGACGGTGGGGGCGTGCGTCTCACCGCGATCTTACTCGTGGACGCCGACCCCCTCCACCGCCTGCGGCGGTCCCCCTCCCCGCAGCGGGGAGGATTTAGGGGGCGATTCCTTACCCATCACAATCGAGTGATTTACAAATCATTCAGACATGAATTAATAGAAGCGCAATTGAAGTGCGCGACTGGGTCGTCGTGTGCGGGAGACGATTCTATGCAAGTCAATAAGTTGCATCCTATTTTCGCGGCTGAGCTGATCGGCGCGAATCTTGCGCAGGCGCCCGATCAGGCGCTGATCGATCTGGTCGAAGCGACGATGGATGAATATGGCGTGCTGTGCATCCGGGGGCAGGGGCATATCACCGACGAGCAGCATTTAAGCTTTGCCCGCACCTTCGGCCCGCTGGAGCTGCCCGGCGCTTACGACCCTGCGATCCCGCGCCGCATGGCCTATGGGCTGTATGACGCCTCTAACCTCAATATCAACGGCGAGATTGTCGACCCCGCCTCACTGCGCGCCAAGTTCGCCAAGGGCAATGAGCTGTTCCATGCCGATAGCAGCTTCAATGATATGCCGAGCAAATGGTCGATGCTGCGTGGCGTCATCGTGCCGCCCGAGCGCGGCGATACGCAATTTGTCGATCTGCGCCATGTGTATGACGAGATGCCGCAGGAGATGAAGGACCGCATCGAGGGGCTGGTGGCCGAGCATAGCTTTGCCGCGAGCCGCATCAAAGGTGGCGCCAGCCCGGATGAAGCCGAGCGGATCAAGCAGGTGATGCCGGGCGCGCTGCAGCCGCTGGTAAAGATCAGCCCATCGGGTCGCAAATGCCTGTTCGTGGGCAGCCATGCCTTTCGCATCGAGGGGATGGACGATGCGCAAGGGCAGGCGTTGCTCGCCGAGCTGCTGGATTTCGCCAGCGAAGAGCGCTTCATCTATTCCCACAAATGGCAGCAGGGCGACATGCTCATCTGGGACAATCGCTGCATGCTGCACCGGGGCACGGAATTTGATTACACCCGCTACAAGCGCGATCTGCGCCGGGCCAATGTGAATGAATCCGGCGAGGAACGCAGCGCAATCGGACAGGCGCTGCCATCGGTGATGGCTGAGCACAAGGCGCCAGCAACCTGAACGCGCTTCGCTTCGCTCTATCGAACAGGGCTTGCATTGATAGCCGTTTCGAGGCAAAAGGTTAGTGAGCTAACGAAATGGCGCGACTGTTTGAGTCGGGTCTCGATCTTCGGACCACCTTAGAGCGTGGACGGACATCGTTTTGGAGAGGAGCGCGAGCATGGACTACCCCTTGATCAGCTGCGACGATCATCTTGATCTCAACCAATTGCCGACCGACGTCTGGACATCCCGGCTACCAGCGCATCTCGTCGACCGTGGCCCCAAGGTCGAGATGGTCGATGGCGCGGCCATCTGGATGAGCGAAGGCAAGAGCCTTGGCGGCTGGTCCGGCCACCCGAGCAATTTCAAAGGCCCCAAGCCGATTTTCACTGCGCTCGATCGCGGCGGCATTGTCGATCAAACCGAGCGCCGCCCTGCGGTCGCCGAGCTGCGGCTGGCCGATATGGATCGCGATGGCGTGTATGCCCACGTCATCTTCGGCCCCGTCACCTCGCTGAACTTTGAGGACACGGAGCTGCGCGACGCTTGCTACCGCGCCTATAATGAGTGGCTCAAGGAATTCTGCGCTGCTGCGCCGGATCGCCTGATCGGCGTGCCGATGCTGCCGCCCGAGCCGGAAGCGGCGCTCGTTGGCCTGCAGCATATTGTGGAGCTTGGCGGCTTCAAGCAGGCCAATCTGCAGATCGCCATGGCGCAGCCGCGCCTTGAGGATGATCGCTGGGAGCCGCTGTGGACGGCGCTGGAGGAGAACAACATCATTCTCTCCTTCCACGTCACTGTGTTCCCGAGCGTGAGCCGTGCATTCGACAAATATAAGGGCAGCCCCGGCGCGACCTTCCTGCATGTGAAGATGTTCATCGAGCAGTTCATGGATCCATTTGTCGATCTGTTCGCATGGGGCATTCTCGAGCGTCACCCCGGCCTCAAGATCGTCATCGCAGAGAGCGGCATCGGCTGGTTGCCATGGGTGATCGAGGAGCTGGATTATCGCCACTGGCGCCTGTGGGAAGCCGAAGAATTCTGGAACGCGCGTGGTGGCATCCCGCACAAGATGAAGCCATCCGAGCTGTTCAAGCGCCAGATTTATGGCACATTCCAGCAGAGCCCGACCGCGATGGCGCTGCACAAATTCTACGGCGAGGACAATCTGCTCTGGGCGACGGACTATCCGCACCCGGACAGCATCTGGCCCAACAGCCGCAAGATTTTGGGCGAGTTTACCGAAGGCGCCGATCCGGCGCTGGTGCGCAAGATCGCTTATGAGAATGCGGCCAAGCTATATGGGCTGAACATTCCGGCGCAGATCGATGCGATTGCTGCCGAGTAAGGCTTGAGCACAGGACATTGTGAGAGGGGGAGGGTGAAGGCCCTTCCCCTTTTTTTGTGCCCGCCAGATGTGCAGATCTTCGTCACCCCGGACCTGATCCGGCGCCCCGCTGCCTTCGAGCAAGCCGCAAGAGAAAGCGGAATCCCGGGTCGAGCCCGGGACGACGGGGTTCTGGGTTGTCGCGTTGCGGCGGATTAGAAGGTGACGACGACCTTGCCGACCTGCTGGTTGGATTCAAGGAAGCGGTTCGCCTCGACAATCTCGCTGAACGGGAAGGTTTTGGCGATCACCGGCTTGAGATGGCCAAGCTTGAGCCCAAGCTCGATGCGCTCCCGCGCAGCCTTGAAGCGGTGCGGATGGTTCCAGATTTCAGACGCCACCCAGCCGCGCATGGAGAGCGCCTTGAACGCCATGTTCCAGTGCGGATAGGGCGTGGGCTGCTCGGAGAGTCCGCCGTAAATGATGAGTATGCCCCGCTCGGCCATCGCGCTGGTGAGCGTCTGTACATAGGGGCCTTGCACGGGGTCGAACACGATACGCGCGCCCTTGCCGTTGGTGATCTTCATGACCTCGGCGGCCAGATCGACCTCCTGCGTGGCGATGACATGCGCAGCGCCATGGTCGCGTAGCTCCGCCGCTTTGGTGCTGGTGCGGGTGGCGGCGATGGGGATGGCGCCCGCCCAATTGGCGAGCTGGATCGCGGCGAGGCCGACACTGCTCGAGGCCGCCTGGATGATGACATAGTCGCCAATGCCAGCCTCTGCGACCTCGATGATCGCGAAGGCAGTCATATATTGCATCCACACCGCAGCGGCCTGCGCGGGCGAGAGCCCCGGCGGCGTGGGAAGCAGGCAGCGAGCCGGGACGATCGCCTGCTCGCCCCACACGCCATATTGGCCAAGCGCATACATGGGCAGCGCGCAGACGCTATCGCCCACACCAAAGCCCTCGACGCCCTCGCCCAGCGCCTCGATGATGCCGCTCGCCTCATAGCCGATGAGCGTGGGCAATTGCGGCTTGGTGGGGTAGCGCCCGGCGCGGAACATCGCTTCGGACCGGTTGAGGCCCACGGCCTGCACCTTGATGCGCACCTCGCCGGGGCCGGGATCGCCAACCTCGATGTCCTCGACGATGAGATTTTCCGGTCCGCCCAGCTCATGGACGCGAACCACCTTGGCCATCTCGGCTCTCCTGATTTGCGCTCAAAGTGGCTCGGTGAGCGGTTCCTGTGTTTCGTAGATCGGGTTGTACATGAGCGTGCCGAACTGCGCGACGAGCGCGGCGCGGGCCTCGTTCGTGGCTTCGTGCGGGATGGCGCGCAGCAGGGCTGCGTTGCGGGCCTCGATGCCGCGCGTGAACTCGGGGTGCGTCATGATGAACAGGTCGCGCCGCTCGATGCCGCGCAGCACGCGCTGGCCGACCTCCTCGCTCGTCATGAACAGGCTGGGATCGAAGCCCGGCGAGGGACGCGCATCCTTCTTGCCACCAAGCGCTTCGGGCGGGGGTGGTGGCGCGTCGTTACGCAAATGCTCGGGGCGGGTGGCTTGCGTGGATTGGCCAAGCTGCGTTTGCACCGGGCCGGGGAAAAAGACCGATGCCCCAAGCGACGTGCCGCGCAGGTCAGTCGCCAGGCTCTCGAACATGCCAGCGACGCAAAATTTCGCGGCGCAATAGAGCCCCGCGCCGCCCACGGCAGAGAATCCGCCGGTGGAGGAGGTGACGACAAGCTGGCCTTCCTCGCCATGTTTCAGCATGCGCGGCAGCATCGTGACGACGCCATTGATGACGCCGCCGACATTGACGTTCATGTTGAAGTCCCAATCCTTGTAGGTCGCGGTCAGCATGGAGCCCGTGACGCCAACGCCTGCATTGAGCGCCAGCACATGGATGTTGCCGAACTGCGCCTCTGCCTCATCGGCGGCCTTCTCCCAGCCATCGCGATCGGCGACATCGAGGCGGATGGCGTGGACGGCGAAATTGGTATTGGAGAAGCCCTCCATCGCGGCGTCCAGCGCGTCTTGGCGGACATCAGCAATGATCACCTTCATGCCTGCCTCGGCAAAGGCCTTGGCCATGCCCCAGCCCATGCCGCTCGCGCCGCCAGTGATGAAAGCGGTTTTGCCGCGCACGTCCAACATTGATCCATCTCCTAACATGATGCCGTTCTGGCAGGCCGATGCACTGTTGCGCGATCAGGCCAGCGAAAGCGCCAAGGTGAGCAGCATTGATGACAATGTCCAGATAAACTTTGCCGATCTTTTCCCGCGTTGCGTCACGAATGGCGGAAGTTGAAGGGGGTTGAACGAAGCGCAATATAGGGGTAGGGGGTATGGGTATGTCTCACCTTGCCCAATCCAATCCCAATCTGCTTGCCCGGGTCCGTCGCATCGGCGGACAGGTGGGCGCCGTCGAGCGGGCGTTACAGGCGGACACCAATTGCACGGACATTCTGCATCTGGTCGCCGCTGTGCGCGGCGCGGTGAATGGACTGCTCGATGAGATCATCGCCGAGCATCTGGAGCTTCATGTCGCCCACCCGGATCTCGACGATGCCGAGCGGGCCGCTGGCGCGCAGGAGCTGATGGCCGTGATCCGGCGCTACTCGAAATAGGCATGACCATGAACGTTCCAGTCGACCTCGACGCATATACGCACGATCATATGTTCCTGGGCGCCGGGCATGATGAAAATGCCCGCCGTACGCTATGGGTGGTGGCGCTGACGGCCGTGATGATGGTCGGCGAGATTGTCGCTGGCTATTGGACGGGGTCGATGGCGCTGCTGGCCGACGGCTTCCATATGGCGACCCATGCGGGCGCGCTCTCGGTTGCGGCAGCGGCTTATGCCTATGCCCGCAAACATGCGCACAGCCCGGCCTATAGCTTCGGCACCGGCAAGGTGGGCGATCTGGCGGGCTTTGCCTCGGCAATGATTTTGGGACTGGTCGCGATCGGCATCGGGGTGGAGTCCGTGACGCGGCTGTTCGAGCCGATCAGCGTGGCATTTACCGAGGCGACGGTGATCGCTGTCATCGGCCTGTTGGTCAACATTGTCAGCGCCTTCATGCTCTCGGGCACGCATCATCATCATGGCGAGGGGCATGACCATCATGGGCACGAGCACGGACATGGCCATGATCACGCCCACGCCCACGCCCACGCACATGGCGGCGACAATAATCTACGCTCCGCCTACGTCCATGTGCTGACGGATGCGCTGACGTCCGTGCTCGCCATTATCGCGCTGCTTGCGGGGCGCTATCTTGGCTGGGTGTGGATGGATCCGGTGATGGGGATCGTCGGCGCGGCGGTGATCCTGCGCTGGGCCTGGACGCTGATGCGCGACACGGCCGCCATCCTGCTGGACCGCACGGACCCGCATGTGGCCGAGGAAATCCGCACGCTGGTGGAGGCGGGCGGGGACGCGCACATAGCGGATCTGCATGTGTGGCGCGTCGGCCCGCAAGCGCACGCCGCGATCGTGAGCGTGAAAGCGGAACCAGGCGTCACGGGCGAGGTGATCCGCGCGCGGCTGGCGCCCGTGCATGAGTTGGCGCATCTGACGGTTGAATGCCATTGAGGGCCGTCGAATTGCGAAGGCTTCAAGCGTACACTCTTCAGGCTGAGATTTCTTTCCGGACGATGTCTGCGCCTGCACTCAAGGCCTTGAGTTTGCCTCGCGCGACATGACGCGGCAGGGGCGCCATGCCGCAATTGGTGGAGGGGTAGAGCTTGTCCGCATCCACGAATTGAAGGGCTTTGCGCAGCGTGTCGGCCACGTCCTCCGGCGTCTCGATCTGCTCATTTGCCACATCGATGGTGCCGACCATCACCTTCTTTCCCCGAATGAGCGCGATCAGATCCATCGGGACGTGAGAGTTGTGGCATTCGAGTGAAATGATATCGATGTTCGATGTCTGCAGCTTTGGAAAGGCTTGCTCATATTGCCGCCATTCTGACCCCAGCGTCTTTTTCCAGTCGGTATTGGCCTTGATGCCATAGCCGTAGCAGATGTGGACGGCTGTTTCGCATTTGAGCCCTTCGATGGCCCTTTCCAGAGCGGCGACGCCCCAGTCATTCACCTCATCGAAAAAGACGTTGAATGCAGGCTCATCGAACTGGATAATATCGACGCCGACAGCCTCAAGCTCTTTGGCTTCTTCATTGAGGATTTTGGCAAATTCGAAGGCGAGCTTTTCACGGCTTTTGTAATGATCGTCGTAGAGGGTGTCGATCATGGTCATGGGGCCGGGCAGCGCCCATTTGATCGGGCGATCGGTTTGCTGACGCAGGAACCGGGCGTCTTCGACAAAAACCGGCTTGGGGCGAGTCACAGCGCCAACCACGGTCGGCACGCTCGCATCATAGCGATCGCGGATGCGAACGGTCTTGCGCGCTTCGAAATCCACGCCATCGAGATGCTCGATAAATGTGGTGACGAAATGCTGGCGGGTCTGCTCACCATCGCTGACGATATCGATGCCAGCCTGCCGTTGGTCATCGAGCGCCAGGCGCAGAGCATCCTGTTTGCCTTCAATCAGGCCATCATCTTGCAGCTTCCAGGGAGACCAAAGCGTCTCGGGTCGCGCGAGCCAGGATGGCTTGGGCAGACTGCCAGCCGTGGACGTGGGCAATAGGGTTTTCATGTCAGGACCTTGAACTTTGGCTAATCAATGGGCGTGAGCAGCGGACCACTGCTCAAGAGCGGCGCGATAAGGTTTGATGAAACGCTCCTGCGCGAACCGTCCCTGCTCGATGGCCAATTTACTGCGCTCCTCCCGGTCATAGACGATGCGGGTCAGCGAATAGTCCTGATGCTTCAAGCTTGGCTGGAAATGCTCCGCTGCTGAGGAGTTCGCATTGTAAATCTCGGGGCGATAGATTTTCTGGAAGGTTTCCATCGTGCTGATCGTCCCGACAAGCTCGAGGTTCGTGTAATCGCTCAGCAAATCACCCGCGAAATAGAAGGCCAGCGGCGCAACACTATTTCTCGGCATGAAGTAGCGCACGCTGAGACCCATTTTCTCAAAATACAGGTCTGTGGCGGAGAACTCATCCTGTCGATATTCCGAGCCCAGCACGGGATGGACGTTGCCGATGCGATGATAAGTCCTGCTGCTCGATACGCTCAGGCAGATGACGGGCGGTTTTTGAAAGCTCTCCCGATAGGCTTCCGATGCGACAAAGGTCTTGAACAGTTGCCCGTGAAGGCTGCCGAAATCTTCCGGCGCTGCAAACTCGGAACTGTTCTTGTTGTGCTCGGGCAAGAGGATGCTGAAATCATAGTCGCGCACATAGGATGAGAAATTGTTTCCGACGATACCGGCGCACCACTCTTCCGTTTCCTGATCGAAGATTCTGGGCTGAAGCATTTCAATCAGTGGAAATTCGTCATGCGTATCATCTTTGTTAATAAGAAGTTCGGCAGAGATGATATCCAGAAAAACAGAATAACGGCTTCCATTGGGGTTGTCCCAATTCGTCAATGAGTTGAAACGATTATTGATCATCTTCAGAGTGTTCCGAAGATTTTCCTGTCGGTTTGAACCCCTCGCTAGATTGGCGAAGTTCGTGGTCATACGTGTGTTCTGCGCAGGACAATAATTCTCGTCGAACGCGATCCGCTTCACCGTGAATGCAAATCCATTATCCGTCATGATCTGCTATCCTACTTTCAGGGCAGAACCCACGCTTATTGCTTAACGTGATAAGGTTCTTCTTCACTCGCTTCGTATCTTGATCCCGACTTCATGATGAGAGTCGGGATCATCGACAGGCGCCTTCAACACCAGAATGACTTGCCTGTCAATCAAGACATAAAGATATCTTTATATCATGATTGGTACTTTCGAAGGCGCGTGATGCTGATGTCCGCAGACGGATCATGCGGAAGAGTGTGCGTTTAATGCAGACTTTGTTGGGCTAATGGCAGAAATTGGGGCGGTCCGGGGACCGCGTGGATTGACGATATACGCCCTCATCCAACTGCGTCTAACCGCCTGACGGCGGCAAGACTGCCTATCCTTCTCACCGCAGGGAGAAGGTTATGGGTCGTCCTAAATCGCCAGTCGCAGCCGGTGGGGCTGACGCGATGGCGAATGCTCGCTGATAAATCGTTGGTGGGGCGCTTTTGTGGCCGCGACGTCCTTGCGTCGTCAGCGAACCCGCGCGACGCGCACGGCTGCCTGGCGTCCGACCTGCATCAGGTAGCTGCCGAGTGCGCCTTTGCGGATCGTAACGCTCTCATTGGGGGCTGGCGGGCGGAAGTTGGCGACGCGTTCTGTCATGCGCCAGCTTGCGCCATCGGACAGGCCGATTTGCCACATGCCAAGGCCATTATCGCGTGCGGAGCTGACGGTTGCCGTGAGCTCGTCCTGCCCGCTTTCCGCTGCCCGCTCAGAGACGGGGCGGACGACCTGCTCGGACCCGAAGCCGGTTGGCGCACCGGGCGCTGGCGGATTGGCGGGCGCGGGCGCTGCGCCTGCGGGTAAGCCGAAGCTTGATGAATAGCTGCCTTGCCCGGCGGCGCGGGCGATGGAATCATAGCATTCCAGCCGCGCATCCTTCTTGCCGATGCGGGCACAGGTTGCGAGCTGATCGGGCAGGCTGCCTTGCGCATAAACGGGCGCACTCACCGCACCCAGGCTCATCGCACCCGCGATCAAAATGATACGTCCCATCGGCATTCCTTGCTCCTCCCGCTTGCATGTAGCCGGTTATCGTCCGGCTGCGGTTCCCGTTTGTTGAGTCTGTCTGCCCTGTGGCTGTTGGTTCGTCAAACGCTGTTGTTGGGATCAGGCGTGATTAGCGGCAGCACATGGGCTTGCGCCCGTGATTGTGCTGAACAACGATTGACCGTTGAGCGAAACATGCGATGAACTAATCCGAATCGTCACATATGTGAAACCAGGAGATGAGAGCATGAGCAGCGGTGATCTGCCGAGCGGCCTGAAGGATAGGCTGACCGGCGACGCGCTTGCCGATGCCGCGCTTACTACTGCCGCATTGCACGGGCCGCCGAGCTGGCAGGCGCAGTTGCAGCAGCGCGCCAGCCGGTTGCGGGCAGAGATGAAGGCGCAGCGCGGCGGCTCAGCAGCATTGGTGGATTGGGCCGCGCAGGCTGCCCATGTGGCGGGTGATGACGCTGATGTCGCGGCTCTGGAGCAGATGGGCGTGCCGCAAGCGGAAGCGCGGGCGGCGGCGATGCTGGTCGACCGGCTCACCCTTGGCTGCACGATCATCGAGATGGCGGGCGTGGGATCTGCTGCAGGCGAAGCGGCGGGCCAGAGCTTCGAGCGGCAGCTGGACACGTTGCTCGTCGGCATCGCCGCTG